>JBBQQZ010000170.1:0-7929 GCA_038215325.1 Tepidisphaerales bacterium
AAAGCCCGGAACGCCCGGTTGCGGAAGCCGTACTTGGCGGTGCCGGCGAAGCGGTGGGAATGCTTGACGGGGGTTTCATGGACGGCGTACCCGCGCATGCGTACCAACGCCGGGAAAAATCGGTGGGCGCCGTTGAAGAGCTTGAGGCCCTGGATCGCGTGGGCGCGGTAGACCTTGAGACTGCACGCGGAGTCGTTGATGTTGTCTTGGCTGATCCAATTGCGGATCTTGTTGGCTTGCCTGGATTGCCAGCGGCGGAAGTTGGTGTCCTGGCGGTCTTTGCGCCAGCCGTTGATGAGGTCGTACTCGGGGTGCTCGTCCATCATCTCGACGAGGCGAGGCACTTCTTCCGGATCGTTCTGAAGGTCGGCGTCGATGGTCGCGATGAGCTGGCCTCGGGCGGCGTTGAAGCCGGCTTCGAAGCCGGCGCTCTGCCCGGCGTTTTTGACCATGCGGATGACGCGAAGCCACGGCAAGCGGGCCTTGGCTTCGGCGAGCATCTGGGGGGTCTGGTCGGTGCTGCCGTCGTCGATGATGAGGACTTCGTACGGTTTGCCGACCTGGTTTAGGGAATCTTCAACCCGCTTGAGCAGCGTCGGGACGTTCTCCTGCTCGTTGTAGCAGGGAATGACCAGCGAGAGGTAAGGCGGGTTGGGGTCTGTCATTAATTCCGTTTCCGATGTCCGATTCGCCGGTCTGTTGCCCGGAAATTCGCGATGGATTGCCTTGCGGCCCTTCCCTGGCCGGGGCGACTACGCGGGAGAGGATACGAAATAGCACCTTCACTGTCACGACGCCGAGCGCGGCACCGACGACAACATCAGTGAGGTAGTGGTCGTTCGAGAGAATCCGCTGGAGTCCGCAAAGCGTCGCCAGCAGGAAGAACCCGGCGCGAAACCGGGGGAAGAGGATCGCCATCGCGGTCGCCCAGGCGAAGGCCATGGTGGTATGGCCGGACGCAAAGCTGAGGTTTTTCTGATGAAACAGGCCCGAAAGTCCGCCTCGGAAGCAATCCCAGTCCCAGGGCTCCTGCCCGGTGAACGGTCGTTGCCTGCCGGCGACCCACTTGAGGATTCCGTTGATCGCGCCGGGCACGAACGCCAGCATGACCAGCCCGCCGGCGCGCCAGGTCTGCTTGTGAAAAATGAGCAGGATCGCCGCACAGGCGATGGTCGGCCATCCTTCGCCTGGCACGCGCAGCACTTGGCCGACGATCCAGCCGACCGTGCTGTGGTCAGCATTGTCGATCCACGTCGCCACGCCGTACTCACGAAACGCGTGCGACAGGCGATGATCCAGCGTCATCAGCATCAGCGTACCGACCACCAGCATCGGAATCGCCAGTACGAGCCGCGCGCGCGCGTTCAGCCAATCCGGGCGCGTGCCCAAGAGGTAACCCGAATCGGCGGTGGCGGTGGTCATCGTTTGGTTTTTCCGTCTGTCGGGCGCGTCATCCCATGAAATCCGTAGCAAACGTATATTTTCTGCTCGCGAAGCACCACGCCGTTCCTCTCGATCGGCAGGTTGGGCAGTTTTACGACCCGATCAAAGACTTCGCCCAGTTCCTCGGCATCCTGCCCGACATAGATCGCGTCCCGGCCACGCAGCAAAGCCTGATCCAATGCCCGGTCAGGCCACATATCGTACTGGCTCAGCCGGTCCCGTTTTTTCGCGTCCGACCAATAACTCCCCGCACAATATGTCTTCGGCTGGCCTTGGACGTAAAACGCCATCAGGCCCGCAAGCTGATATTTGTCGCACAATACAAAGGGATTATGAAGATCCGATTGCCGAAGCAACAGGGAAACTTCCTCCCCGATCTGCTTCCACCCATGCAGTCGGGCGGCAGGATCCCACTTTTTCGGGGGCATCGGGACCAGCCGATACGCCAGGAAACTGTAATGCGCCAGCGGAACCACGACGACGCCGATCGCGATCGCGCCGATCAGCCACCCCTTCGATCTTGGCCAGGTCCGGCTCACAAACCACGCCCCCACCGGTACGAGCGTGAAATACGCCGCAGCAGGCCAGTTCGGCTCGATTTCCTTGAAAATCGTCACGACCGCCACAAACGCCAGGAAGGGCAGAGAGAAACAGAGCAGGAACGCGACCGGATCCGCCTTCAAAGCCACGGGTGTAAACCCGTGCGTGTCTGTCGATACACGGAAGACGCTCGGGTTTACACCCGTGGCTCTGTTTCGGATTCCCATGATCGCCCCGCCGATCATGAACCCCGCCAGGATCGGGTTCAAAATCCCGATCTGGCTGCCGATCATAAGCCCGAAATTGCTAAGAATAGTCAGCGGATTGAGCCCGGACTGGTTCTCCGTCGTGGACCGCGCGACGTGCCCGAACGTCACCCAGTCGTGCTGCATGTTCCAGACGATCACGGGGATGGTGAACAGCAGCGCGACCCCGATCGTCGCCCAAGGCCAGACCGTTCGCAGCCATCGCCGCTGGGGCTTGTCGACGATCAGGTAGATCAACAAACAGACCAGCCACAACAACGCCGCGTACTTGGCGAGGAACGACAGCCCGATGAACACGCCCGCGCCGATCCACGCCCATCGCGCGCCCCGCGTAACCGCATGAAACGCCAGGCACGTCGCCATCGCCCAGGCGAAGTAATAAGGCGGATCAATCGTCATCAGCAAACTGCCGGCGATGAACATCGGCGCGACGTGACACAACATCACCGCGCCCAGCGCCAGCCGTTCCGATCCGAACGCGCGGGCGGTGATCCAGTAGGTGCAGATCGACGCTCCGATCGCCAGCAGCAGAGAAGGGAAACGCACGCCCAGGTCATTATCGCCGAAGATGAGGCACCCAAACCGAATTACATACGCGACCGCCGGGCCTTTGGAGTAGTAGGACCAGTCGAGTTGGCGCGACCAGTCCCAGTAGTGGGCTTCGTCGCCGGACAGATCGATCGGGCAGTTGGTGTTGAGGTAGGCGAATCGCGAAACGAAGCCGATCAGCAGCACCGCCGCCAGGATAAGGCGGCAGCGGAGAGGGGTGAGGGTTTCGAGCGAGAAGGTCGGCATGACTCATCCAGCTACGGGTGTAAACCCGTGCGTTTGAACGTGGAAAAGCGCAGTGGTTTACACCCGTGGCTCGGAATCCGGTTTCAATTCCTCACCCTTCACCGTCAGCCGCACCGGATGGCCGAACCAGGCTTTGGAATCGCCGGCGTATTTTTCTTCCATCACGTTTACCACGTCCGCCATCGTGCCGGTTTCCTTCACCCAGCCGCCTTCGATGTCGGGGAAATCGAGCTTGCAGTTGTCGCATTTTTTGCCGTCGTAGAAGCGGATCGGGCACCAGAAGCTTTCGACGTTTCGCAGCATTTCGGCACCCAGCGAATAAACGCCGGTCATCCAGTCGCAGTAAAGGCACCAAACCAGGTCGTGCCCGATGAGGCCGTCAAACTTCTGGCGGCTGACGTTAATCCACTCGCTTTGCTTGTACTTCGGAAAGCCCAGCAGCGCCGGGAGCAGCCAGTAGAGGGACATTTCCATGATGCGGATGAGCCAGAACGCTGGCAATGCGACGACGGTCACCCAAAGCGCGACGTGGTTCTGCCAGCGGCCGACCGTGCGGTTGATGAACTTCACGATCCGCGGGCCGCGACGGGCTTCGGGGTGCATCGCTTCGTGGATCCAGCACCAGACCGCCAGCGCAAACATCTGCCCCAGGATCGCTGCAGGAAGGCCGATCCAGCCGAAACGCCACACCGCGATCACCCAGGGGATCCAGGTCATTGATGCGACGATCAGGTCCAGCCCCGGCGCCCGCGTGGCGAAGCGGGAAACGAATTTGCCGAAGAACGTGACAATCAGCGACAGGACCAGAACGCCGGCGAACGTCGTTCCGAGCGCCAGCAGCGCGTGGAGCAGGAGTGGGTGCATGGCTTCAGTGTCGCGATTGGATCGCGAATGTCATGGGGGCGCACCCCGTTAATCCGTGTCGCCGCGGGGATCGAGATCGATCATCTTGATGAGAATCTTCCGCTCGCGCGGGCCATCGAACTCGCAAAGGTACACGCCCTGCCATCGGCCGAGCTGGAGTTTGCCCTGCTCGACAAGCAACGTGACCGAATGGCCAAAGAACGACGCCTTGAGGTGGGCGTCGCTGTTGCCCTCGTCGTGCTGGTAGTAGGTCTCGTTCTGCGGGATCAGCGCGTCGAGCTTGGCGAGGATGTCGGTCTTGACGTCCGGATCGGCATTTTCGTTGATGGTGATGCCGGCGGTCGTGTGGGCGACGTAAACGATCACCATGCCGCTCTGGAGCCGCTGGCGATCGATCGCCTTCTGGATCCGCGCCGTCACCTCGACCATCTCCTTGCGGCCGCCGGTCTGAATCGTCTCGTGTTGAAGCCGAAAACCTTGAACCATGCGATCTCCTCTGCCAGACGATACGCACCTCACACCGTGCTACGCAACTGGGTCGAGCATGTTATTCTTCAAGCATGGCGAGAGTCGACGAAGACGATGACGGTCTTGAAGACTGGGAATCCGAGGACCCGGACGAATCCGATGCCGACGACGAGGAATCACTCGTCGCCTGCCCGCGTTGCGGAAAAATGTTTTTAGAAGACGCCGTCCGCTGCCCCAAGTGCGGCGAATTCCAGACCGAAGAAGACCGACCGTCCAACAAACCGATCTGGATGCTGGCCACCGTCATCGTGCTATTGATCTTTTTCGTGATCGCGTGGGTGCTGTGAACTTTTGGGTGCCACGGCTTCGTACCCGCAACCGTGGGACGCTCGGGTTGGTCGCGATCGCGAGGATTTCTCACCTTCCACGGCTTCAGGCATTAAGACGTGAAACCCAACTTGTCAGAGCGTGACCGGGGCACTCAGGCGGTAATTCGCCAGCAGATCGGTGAACTGCTCGGTAAAGACGAAGTTGTGCTCGGGGAACTTGATGCCGGAAATATTCTGGTCGATGTGGCTGAACATCAGCTCGATCTCGGCGACCAGACCCATGCCGGCGGCATGGGCTTTGTCGTCAAGGAGTTCGACGCGTCCGCTGATGCTGGCACCCTGCTCGTTTAACTGATCGACGGTCGCTTTGAACAAAATCGTGTCTCCCGGACGCACCAGGCGATGGAAGACCGCCTTGCCGATCTTGGCGAGGATCACCTTCTCCTTGAACTGCCTCGCCTCCCCCACGAGGATGCCAGCGGTCTGGGCCATGCCCTCGACGATCAGGGAATGCGGGACGATCGGAAAATCAGGATACAGATCGTGCAAATGCTCTTCCGCGAGCGAGCAATTCTTCAGCGTCACCGCCGACGTCCGGGGCGTGAACTCGATGAACTTGTCGATCCAGATCCAGCGCATCGAAAAGGAGCCAGAAGTCAGGAGCCGGGAGCCAGAAGAATGATCTTCTGCCTACTGGCTTCTGGCTTCTGGCTACTGGCTCCTTCTTACTTCAGCTTCCCTTCCACATACTTCACGATCGCCTCGACCGTGAACAGCTTGCTCATGCTTTCGACCTTGGGGTCTTTTTCGAATTCGGTGAAGTTGCTGTGGGGCATCTTCTCTTTGAGCATCGCGATGCCGGCCGGCTTGACCACGCCGTTTTCGACGTAGTTGGGGTCGTTGGCGACGTTCTCGGGCATCAGTTCGCCCTTGGGGATCTTGATCCCGAACGCCTTCTCCAGGCGGAACATGATGTCGAGGAAATCGATCGACTCGGCACCAAGATCGTCGCGAATCACCGCGCCGGGCGTAATCTCTTCGTCGTCCACGCCCAGCGCGTCGACCAGGACAACTTTGACCTTTGCGTAGATTTCGTCGTGTGTCATTTTTTCAATCCTTTGTTCGTCAATTCTAGAGGCCAACGCTTCCCTGCGTCATCAGAACATCCCACCGCCGCTTGTGGTAGGCGATCAGTCGCTCGTCGGTCGCGGCGAGTTCCTTCTGCTTGTCGGCGAGGTTGAAATATGCCAGTTCGATCCGCCCGGTCAGCGCCTGCTGGCCTTCGATCAAACCGCTGGCCTTGAACACCGCGCCGGTGTCGGTCGTCTTGAACAACTCGACCTCCAATTGCAGCGTATTGCCCGGCGCGACAAAATTGCCGTACCGCAGATTCCTCGCCTCTTTCAGCACCGCCATCGACTTGGCAAACCCTGATCCCACGTGCAGCAACCATGCCGCCGCCTGGGTGAGGGCTTCCAGCATCATCACGCCCGGAAGCACCGGAAACGTCGGGAAGTGGTCGGCCAAGTACTCCTCGGCGAGCGACACGTTCTTCACCGCCACAATCCGTTGCGGCGAAATCTGCTGGACCTTGTCAATCAGGTGAAATTTCACGTTCGAGGCAGGTTTTATCGGTGCTTGTGATTGATTGCAAGCAATCGCGAGGCGTCCAGCAGCCGCGACCCTACGGGTTGCGCGTCTCCCGAACGCCGAAAGCCGCTTAATCTGCAAGGTTATGACTACAGCCCAAGGGCCTTCCATATCATCCGGCCGACGATGACGTAGGCGTTGTCCCATTTCTCGTCCCGGAAGAACTGCGCCGGTGCCCCCGGCCTCCCGATGAACGGCCGGAGCACCCAGCCCATCTGGATGCCGACGAACGCGTACGTCAGCAGCCACAGCTTCAGCATCGTCCCGTGGCGTTTATCACGCCGAACCAGCGCCGCATACCTCTCCCGCAGCGGCCTTTGCGCCCCGGCGCTTGCGAGCGCGAACATCACGCCGTTGAACAAAATCGCGATGTTGTAGTCCCGAAACGAGACATACCAGAACAGCGTCAACGGTGCCAAGCTCACCAGCGCGATCGCCACCACCGCCTGCGCGGTAAGCAGCGCGGAGACCACCTGTTTCAAATCGTTCCGCAAACCCATCAGCGTGTTGATGACCAGGAAACTCGGCAAGGTCAGCGCGAACGTCACCAGCAGCAGGATGGGCACCTTGATCGCGCCATAGAGCATTTGCACCCACACCCCGCCGGTGACGACACCGTAGCTGCCCATGACTGCGCCGTACGCCATCGCGCAAGCGATCGCGATCAACGCCAACCGCAGCAGGCCGCGCGTCGTGAGGTTGTCGGGGATAACGAGCATCGTTCGCTAATTCGGGTGCCACGGCTTGGTACGCCAAGCCGTGGTTCGCGTCCGGGCCTTCCACGGGATGGAAATACCAAGCCGTGGCACCCAATATTTCATCACGCACCGAAAAGTCGTTGGAGATGTCCCCACACCGCTTCGAAGAAGCTGCCGCCGGACGGGCGGAACCACGCGAAGTCTTTCCCTGGGCTGCCGATGAACGGTCGCAACACCCACGCCATCTGCGACCCCACCAGCCCGAACACGATCACCCACACCCGGAAGATCAACCACACCCCCGCACTGACTCGCCGATGATCCGGCAGCGCAATCGCACTCCCCCACGCCGACCCCTGCGGGGCCGGATCTTCCCCCTCGACATTTTCAACGACAGGAGGCGCAGGCAACGGAGGCGGCGCCGGGAGTTCCGCGATCGTCAACCGGTGCAGCGTCTGCAATAGAAACCCGAGTCCCAGGAATCCGCTGAGCGCGAACACCACCACGTTCAGAATCACCATGAACGCGTAGCTGGTGCTGCTGACCGAGAAGAACGCCACGATCGGCCCGATCGAACTCAGCACCGCCATCGCGACCGCGAGCGAGCCGATCATCAGCCGCAGCGTCGTCAGCAGTCTCAATCGAGAACCGAAAAGCGAGTTGAAAACGTACAGCGACGGGAACGTCACCACCAGTGTCAGTAGAAATAGCGCCGGCACCTTCAGGGTGGTCGCAAAAATCTGCATCCCCTCTTTCGATCCGTGGGCCGTCAGCGAGAACGTGCCCATGCACGCGCCGTAGATCATGCCCAGGATCGTGAGAACCAGCGAGATGCCCAGGACGGGGATATCGAACCGATTCTCGCGAATCGCGTCG
>JBBQQZ010000171.1:0-7923 GCA_038215325.1 Tepidisphaerales bacterium
CGCCAGGTGGACGGAACTATCCACCGCCTGGTTCCCTCCCCAGACTTCCATGCATTGCAGCGTGTGTTCGTGGTCGGGCATCGGCAGGGGAGTTTACCCCAATCTCGATGCCGAGGAACGAATAATCGTCGCACGTCGCTACGCCGCCGGGTGAATGGTTCTGGGCAGGTATCCGCCGACGCTTTGGGTGATGGTTTCGACGATGACAAACGCCTTCGGGTCGATCTGATGAACCAGCGTAAGCAGCCCGACCCGGCGGCGGCGCGGGATGACGATCATCAGTTCCTTGACGTCCCCGCCCACCCCCTGGCCGCTAAACTCGGTCACGCCGTAGCCTTCGCCGGCGAGTAAATCCTTCATGCGAACGCTGGCGTCACGCGTAATCACCCGCACCATCACCTGCCCGAACGCCAACAGCCGCTCGGCGGTCATGCCCACCAGCGTTCCGCAGGCGTAGCCCGAGGCGTACGCGAGCATGTTGCCCGGGTGCCCGTCCAGCTCCTTGAAGACGCGGGAGATCGCCAGAATCCAGATCGCCGACTCGACAAACGCCAGCACCGTCGCCGGCGTGCGTTTGCCGTTGACCAGGAACATCACCCGCAACGTACCGATGGAAACGTCGCCAATGCGAAGACAGAAGATAAACAGTGCGCCAAGAAAGACTTCCATGCCGGCGATGATAGCCCGGCCCCGTTGCCGACGCGCTAGCGCAGTCGCGCAGCGGAGCCCGGATGGCGGTATAAGTTGCCATGCACGCCAAGCATCCCCCCCGCAACCGGCTCGCCAAGGTTTTGCCCGACGATTGGCGGCAGTATTTGGTCGATCAAGGCTGCCCCAAGCGCAAATACACCGCCGTCTGCCGCGCGACACTGGTCGGCGGGCGCGTGATCGAAGACCTCGTCATCGAACAAGGCTGGGTGATCGCGCTGTCCAAAACCGGATTGGGCGGGATATTCGAGGAACGCATCGATTTTGATCCGAGGACGATTCAGGTGCTGGAGTTGAAGCAGGTGGTGTGACGAAACGCGTGTGGCGTGACGAGTGTGACGTGAAAGAAGGTCAATCGCCTTTCACGACACACTCATCACGCCACACGCATCAGCTTTTCAGCGCTTCGATTTCCTTCAGCGCCGCATCCAGCACGCCGTTGACGAACGCGGGGGAGTTTTCAGTGGAGTAGAGTTTGGCGATTTCGATGGCTTCGTCGAGGACGACTTTGGCGGGGGTTTGTCCGCCGGTGAGTTCCCAGAGCGCCATGCGGATGAGGTTGCGATCGACCAGCGGCTGCCGCTTGGGCGGCCACTGGGGCGCCAGGCGCTCCACCCACGCATCCGCCTGGACCCGGTATTCCCAGGTTTTGGTCGCGGCCTCGTAGGCGCGCATCCGCGTGTTCGCGTCCTCCGACGCGTCGGCAGCGATCTGTAGCGACGTCTTCTCATCCGCCTCGCCTGCGGAATCCCAGGCGAACAGAATCTGAAGCGCAATTTCACGAACTTTACGGGCGCGAATCATCGGTCTTCCAAGTATACGGCAATTCGTCACGATTGCCGAATGGCCGGGGGTTGGCGTCGCACGCGATGTAGAATCTGTCGAGACCGCCAGTCTGTATTTTATGCCATTTTTCCGCCGATTTTGCTGCCATTTTGAGATCGGCGGCGGTATCAACGGGGAATGGTTCTGCGGGTCGCAGTCGAGGGTTGGTTCGTCATCGAATCCCCGATCGGACACCTGAATGGGGGTGTTGGAGGAATGTAGCAAATGTAGCACACTCGAAAGCGCAACGTAACGAAGTGAAAGCGTAAAACATTAACCGATAAGGCTTTAAGTGGATTTGAGGGATGGATCGCAAATGTAGCGTGCTACATTTGCTGCAAGGTCATCCGACGCCCGGTGCGGGGGTCGGCGCGTACTTGGCGATCAGCGGGCGGACTTCGGGGTAGCGGTTGAGGATGTCGGCGATGCCTTGCAGCGCGGTGCCGTCGAGGAAGCGTTGGCGGGCGTCGTCGGGACGGTTGAGCCGGTCGTAAGCGACCGCGACCAGCGCGTGGGCCTCGCCGACGCGATGCCCTAGGCCGGCGGTGAGGAGGGGGAGGTTTTTCTCGAAACTCGCGATCGCCTCCTCGGCGTGGCCGGTCTTCACGTCGCGATACAGCTCGACCAACCGCAAGGCGCTGATCGCCAGTGCGTCCGCGGGCATCGCGGGGGCGGCGGAGTCGATCTGCTGGAGTTCGTCCTCGGCACCGCCGCGATCGATGAGACGACGCAGGTCGGTGATGGCGCGGTCGGCGTCGTAAAGATGATCGGACTGGAGCATCGCCATCGCGCGGCCGATCTTCACCATCGCGCCGCTCGGACCGGCAACGCGCTCCGTGCCGGTGAGTTCGTTGTAAACGACCAGCGCGTCGTCGTAACGCCCATTGCGGGCGAGAAAGGTCGCCAGCAACACCATCGCGCGAAGCCGGTGCTGATCGGCCCGCATCGGTGAAGCCATCAACCCCTGAAGCCGCCCGGCGACTTCGGGGTAGCGCTTGAGCGCTAAAGCGTCTTCGATCAGATCGAGTTGGGATTCTTCGGCACGGAGGGACCGGACAATGGACCAGAAATATGCCATGACACCGATAAAAACCCCGCAGAGGACCATGCCGAGCGTCAGCTTGGTGGTGGGTTCGAACGGGAGGATGACGACCAGGGCACCGGCACCCAGCAGCCACATCGCGACGCCGGGGCGCAGGACGCGAATGGAATTGCCGACGCGGCTGGCGTCGATCAGCCACTTGACGTCGGACGCCGGGCCCGAAGGAGACGGAGGAGGTGGTAAAGCGGGGTTCGACATTGGGGCTCGCAGCGTACGTCCACTCCGGACCTTGCGGGTCCGAAATCCGGCTCCGCAGGAGCCAAGGTGGAGGATCGGGAAATCGGAAATGGGGAACTTACATCATTTTGCATCGTCGGGCTATGTCGGCTACAGTGTCCGTACCAACTCGCGCGGCGTACGTACGCGTACGCATTAGGGACTGATTGGAGTTTGCTATGCAACTGATTGAAGCGGTCATCAAGCCCCAGAAGCTGGACGACGTGAAGAACGCGCTGGGCGAGATCGGCATCCTCGGCGCTACCGCGTCCGAGGTCAAAGGCTTCGGCCGCCAGGCCGGTCACACCGAGCGCTATCGTGGCGCGAAGATGGACATCGGCTTCGTGCCGAAAGTCTCGCTGCGCGTCGTGGTGAAGGACTCGGAAGTCCAGCCCGCGATCGACGCCATCGTCAAGGCCGCCCGCACGGGCGAAGTCGGCGACGGCAAGATCTTCGTCTCCCCGATCGGAAGCGTTGTCCGCATCCGCACGGGCGAAAAAGACGAAGCGGCGCTGTAAACGACACAGGCTCTTTGTCAACAAAACCTCGATCGATCTCGCGCCGCAAGGCGTGGGATCGATTGTTATTGCGCGGAATCGATCGTCTCTTCTGGAATGACGCGTACCGCAATCGCTGCGACGCCCGCGTCGCCCATTCCGCTTGCGGCCAGAAAAATTGGCGACGCAGGCGTCGCAGCTACAAAATCTTACGAGCATGTAGACTGAAAACCGATGCCCGACACCCCGCCACCGCTGCCAACGTCTGTTGCGTTTCTCGTTCCGTTCGTTCGCGCGATCCTGGATAGCGGACGGGAACAGGATGCGATGCGAAAACTTTGGGAGGTGTGGAGCGGCGGGATCGGGCAGGGACGGTTTCGTGCCGACGATCCGGCGCTATCGCCGGTGGCAGAACTGATCGCGGGATTCGGCGGATATGAACCGAACCCGCAGTTCTGCAATCCCGGCGCCGGGATGTACGATTGGACCGAGTTGCAACGACGCGTGAAGGAAACATTGTCGCGACTAACGCATTGACCGTTTAGCGCCGCATCTTGATGCAGTTTTTGCGTCGCGACGATCGGAGGCCCGAATCAAGATGCGTCACTAAACGGATCGGATGCGATACCGATTACTCGTCCAGCAGCAGCACTTCCGTCGGGATGACGCGGAAGACTTCTTCGGTGCTGGTGAGGCCGCGAGCGACTTTGAGCAGCGCCGAGTGGCGGAACTCGAGCATTCCGGCGGCGATGGCGTGGTCGCGGATTTCCTTGGCGGTGCGGCCGTCGGCGATCATGGAGCGGGTTTCGCGCGTCATGGTCATCAACTCGTACACGCCGGTGCGGCCGGTGTAGCCGGTCATCTGGTTGCTCTCGGCGGGCTTGGGGGCGTAGAGCTTTTTGCCCTCGTTCGGGCCGAGATGTTTCTGCACCTCGGCGAACGTTTCGGGGGCGCCGGAGATGTCGAACTCGTTGCGGTTGTCCGGATCGAGCGTGCGGACCAGTCGCTGGCTGACGATCCCGCGCAGCGCGACCGACAGGAAGTGATTCGGCACGTTGTACGCCCGCATCGACTGAATGCCCGCCGCCGCGGTGGGCGCGTGGAGGGTGGCCAGGACGAGGATGCCGGAGTTGGCGGCGTGGGTGGCGGTGCGAGCGGTTTCCTCGTCGCGGATTTCGCCGATCATGATCACGTCGGGGCTTTGGCGGAGGACCGAGCGGAGCATTTCGGCGAAGTTCATGCCGATGTTCGGATTCACCTGCGACTGGCGCAGCCCGTCCACGGCGTATTCGACCGGGTCTTCGATCGTGTTGATCTTTTTCTTGCCGTCGTTCAGGTGCATCAGCGAGGCGTAAAGCGTGCTGGTTTTGCCCGATCCGGTCGGCCCGGTGATGAGCACAAGCCCGCCGGGCCCGTTGATGAGCTGGCGGTATTCCTGGAGCTGCTGCGGCTCGAAACCGATCTTCTCAAGATTGAGCAGCGCTTCATTGCGGACCAGCAGGCGGATCGCCATGTCCTCGCCGTACATGGTGGGGACGGTGTTAATGCGGAGATCGACCGAGTCGCCGTCGTCGGATTTATAGATCCATCGCCCGTCCGCGGGTCGTCGGCGGTCGTTGAGGTCCATGCCCGCCATGTTGCGGACGTGGGTGAGGATGCGCCGGCCGGCGTCGCTGGATTCGACGCTGATGGGCATGATGATGCCCAGGTGCCGGACGGTCGCCGCGACGTGCTGTTCGTTGCTAAGAAGGAACAGGTCGCTGGCGCCAAGATCGACGGCATGGTCGATGAGCCGTTGCAGGGCTTTCTCCGCCGGGAGTTTGCTGACGTCAATCATCAGGGGTCGCGTGTTCATTTGCCGCCTCCGATCGCCGCGCGGGCTGCCGCTTCATTTTCGCAGAGGGGGACGACCTTGCCGACCTTCAGCAGATCGAGCACCTGCTTCACCGCCGGCTGGATGTGATAAACCGCCAGTCCGCCTCCGGCGTCGCGGAAGGTCTTCTGGGTTCCGATCAGCCATCCGATGGCGCTGGAATCGATGTACCCCACGCTGCCCATGTCGAGCAGGACGCGGAAGGTCGACCACGCAGGACCAAGGAGTCCTTCGATCGGGTTCTTTCCGTCGGCAGAAAAATCCGTGGCCGTGACGTTGCCGTCGACCATGAGTTTGACGAAACCGTCGCGTTCGATGCCGCCCAGCGAAATCTTCATATGTGATCGTCCGCTTCGAGAGAGTCGTTTGTCCGGCTGTGAAGTTTAACCATGTTCACGACAAACGAAAACGCCGGGACGCTGACTTTTTGGAGATTTACGTGAAGGGGTGGCGGCTCAAGCCGCCACCCCGTAGGTGGTGTGGGCAGACGAGGAGTTGGGGTCAGAAGTACAGGGGAACATTAATGTTGTAATATTCGGCTTCGAGGTACTCCAGGAGGAGTGCGAAGTTGAGGATCGACGTATCGTTGCCCGCGGTGAAACTCGCCGGCGGGCCGCCGTTCAGGCTGGCGATGTAAGGCGAAGCGGCGTTGACGACCTGCTGCAACGTAAGCGGTCGCTCGAAGGCGGTCGTGTCGTTCAATGCGTTGCGCGAAACATCCACGCCGGTGAAGACATTAAGGAACCCGGCGTGCCGCGCCTCCATCAGCGCGATTGAAGCGGCGGTGGCAAGAACGGACTTGCTGCTGATCGCCGGTGTCGCTGCCAAGTACGCGCCGCAACCGACGTTCTCCAACGCCCTCGACAGGGTCACGAACGCATTGAAGTTTGCCGGCTTCAGATTCTTGAACTTCGGCTTCGGCCTAGCGTTCGAGCCGAGGATTTTTTTCAGCAGAGCAACGTGATCGTTCTCGTGCAAGCGGATATCGGTGAACGCCTCGCGCGAGCTGGCGTCCAGCGGTTGAAACGCCGCCTTGCTCTGCGAGGTCAGCATCCCGACCACGGGCACGGTCGCGAGTCCGGCGATCGCGACTTTGCCCAACATCCCGCGGCGGCTGAGCACCTGCGAGTTCTGTTCTGTAGCGTCCATGAGCGTAACCTTTCGTAGAAATGAACCAATATCGGGCCCGTCAAATAAGTTCGACGTTGACCGCGATAGTTCAAGACTACGGAGAGGACCTCTGCTGGGATGGACAAAATTCGATTAACTTCAATTAATGATGCTCGGACGATCGCATCTTCATATTTCAATGTGATCGTCCGCGCGGGACGTCGTCGCCGGGTGCTACGGCGCGGCGGGCGCTGCAGCGGCGATCTCCGCGGCGCTCTTCTTCCGCAGGTCGGCGGCGTGGGCGCGCTTGAAGGTCTGGATGTCCTTGAAGGTGCCATCCGCCTTGCGAACGGCGTACAGCTTCTTCCCCGAGCCGCTGCGATGCGTCGTCCGCTTCGCCTTCTTCACGCTCTTCTTGGGGACCTTTTTCACGGCCTTCTTCGCGGCCTTCTTGACCGCTTTCTTCGGGGCCTTCTTCGTGGATTTCTTCGTCTTCTTCTTTGCCATCAGAACTCCTTTGTGTGTTGGTTCGCGACTCTACGCGCACCGGCTATGCGAATTCAAGAAGTCGCTTCGTTCGCAACGTCCAACCCGTACGCCGAAGGCCCACGGCAATGCCGTGGGCTTTCGCATTTTGTCATGCAGACAGGGCTCGCGACTTATCGCACGCCCATCAACACTTCCATCGTCAACTGATCCAGCCGCTCGTACGGCAGCGGGCTCTTGGCGAGTTCCACGCGGTCCAGCGGGGCTTCCAGAAGCTTCTTGGCGTTGCCGGTCGAGAACTTTTTGGTCAGCTTCGCCACCGACTGGTCGTCCACGTTGATCGTCTGGAGGATCTGCTGGATCTCCTTGTCGGCGTTCCACTTCGCGGCCTTCTCCTTCAGGATCATGTACGTGCGAATGCAGCCCTTGGCGAACGCTTTCACGTCCTCGTAGTTGCTGGTGCGCAGCGCATGGGCGTCGAAGTGACGCGGGCCGTCGTACTTGTAGTCTTCCAGCAGTTTCACAAGGAAGAACGCCTGCTTGATGTTCGCCTGCCCGAAGCGCAAGTCCTGATCGAAGCGGCCCATCTCCTGATCGTTCAGGTCGATATGGAACAGCTTCTTCATCTCCAGCGCCTGGGCGACGTGGTGGACGAAGTTCAGGCCCGCCATCGTTTCATGGGCGACTTCCGGATTCACGCCGCACAGTTCGGGATGCGCCAGCGACGGGATCAGCGCCAGATAGCTGCCCGTGACCGCGAAGTACATGTGCCCGCGCGGTTCGTTGGGCTTGGCTTCGAACGCGAACTTGTAGCCGTACTTCTGGCTGATCGAGTATTCGCAGAGGAAGTCGATGGCTTCGCGGAAGCGCTTGATCGCTTCGACCGGGTTCTTGGTCGCGTCGCTCTCGGTTCCTTCGCGGCCGCCCCAGAAGACGTAGATCTTCGCGCCGAACTCCGCGCCCAAGTCCATCGCACGCATCGTTTTCTGGATGGCGTAGGCGCGGATGCGGGCGTTATTGCTGGTGAAGGCGCCGTCTTTGAAGACCGGATCGCTGAAGAGATTGGTGGTCGCCATGGGCACGACCAGGCCGTTGTCCTTCAGACC
>JBBQQZ010000172.1:0-7906 GCA_038215325.1 Tepidisphaerales bacterium
TGTCGCCCGATCTTCGCGCCACCGCACCGGCGGGGGGCGACGCAGGCGTCGCCCCTACAGGAAGTCGTCATGTCTGAGTCGCAACCCGCCATCTCCGTCATCATGAGCGCTTACAACAACCAGCGCTATCTCCGCCTGGCGATCGATTCGATCGTTGCTCAGTGTTTCGGCGATTTCGAATACATCATCATCGACGACGGCTCGAACGATTCGACCCTCGCCATCCTTCGTGACTACGAATCGCGCGACCCGCGTTTCAAAATCATCTCGCGGCCCAACAAGGGTCTGACCGTGTCGCTTAACGAAGCGCTCTCCCACGCCCGCGCCCCGTTGATCGCGCGCATGGACGGGGACGACGTCGCGATGTCCGACCGGTTCGAAAAACAGGTCGCGTACATGAACGCACACCCGGAGTGCGTGCTGCTGGGTTCGCGCGTCGATCTGATCGACCCGTTCGGCGGACACATCGCGCTGGGCGATTACATGCGGCACTCGCACGCACAGATCGACGCCCAACTGATGAGCGGTTCCGGCGGGTCCGTTGTCCACCCCGTCGTGATGATGCGGGCGGACGCCCTCAAGAAGGTCGGCGGGTATCAAGAAAAGTACAACAACAGCGAAGACCTCGACCTCTTCCTGCGCCTGGCGGAAGTCGGACAGGTCCACAATCTCATGGACGTGCTCCTTCAGTACCGCAGGCATCCGGATTCGGTCAGCCATCAGAAGTTCGAGAACCAGTGGAAGTTGAAGCGACAGATCGTCGCCGACGCCTACGCGCGGCGTGGGCTGGTCTTTCCGGACGACTGGACGTTCAATCCGTGGCAGCCGAAGCCGCATGATGTGCAGTTTCGCGAGTGGGGCTGGCAGCAGTTGAAGGCCGGCAACCCAACGATCGCGCGAAAGCACGCGTGGGAAGCGATTAAGCGATCGCGCACGAATTGGGCGTCGTGGCGGTTGATGTTCTGCGCGTTGCGAGGTCGATGAGTCGCCCGATCGAGTTTTTGAAGAAATCGTCTGTCAGAGCCGGAAAACGCCATGCCGAACCCCAACCCCGATCATCCGCCGACGATCCTCACCGATCACGCCGCGCCGCCGGTGTCGATCATCATGTCGAACTACAACGTCGACGGATACCTCGCCGAGGCGGTGGACTCGATGCTCGGTCAGACGTTCGGCGATTTTGAGTTCATCGTCATCGACGACGGCTCGACCGACGGCTCGATCGAGATCATGCGCGACTACGCCCGGCGCGATAAACGCATCGTCTTCAAAGCACGCGAAAACAAAGGCCTGCCCGCCACGCTGAACGAAGCCGCACGCATGGCGCAAAGCGAGTATTTAGCGCGAATGGACCCGGACGACATTTCGCTCCCCACGCGGCTCGCGAAGCAGTTCGCGTTCATGAACGCGCACCCGGACGTCGCAAACGTCGGCTCGCGTGTGATCCTGATCGACCCGTACGGCGTCACGATCAAGCCGACCAACCACCCGCTGACGCACGAAGAGATCGACCGCGACCTGCTCCTGGGCATCGGCTGGGCGATCGTGCATCCGGCGGCGTTCATCCGAAAGTCAGCGCTGGAGCGTTGCGGCGGGTACAACGAAAACTACCGCACAAGCCAGGACATGGAATGCTGGCTGCGCATGGCGGAGATCGGGCGGCTGGCGAATATCGAGGAGCCGCTGCTGAAATATCGCCAGCACCTGGCGAGCGCGAACTTCGCCAAGGCGGAGCAGCAGAAGAAATTTAAGGTGCAGATTCTGACCGCAGCGTACGCGCGGCGCGGGTTGCCGGCGTTCGATGCGTCGATCCTGGAGGCACCGCCGACGACGAGCCCGTTCGAATCGCGTTCGCGCTGGGGCTGGGCCGCAATCAAGGCCGGGAACATGAAAGCCGCCCGCGCCCACGCCTTCGCTAATCTCAAACAGCGGCCGACGTCGCTGCGGATGTGGAAATTGCTGGCCTGCTCGGTGAGAGGGCGCTGAACCATGCCGAAGATCAGTTGCATCCTCGCCGCCTACAACGCGCAGCGCTATCTTCGCCCCGCCATCGAGAGCGTGCTGGCGCAGACGTTCCGGGATTTTGAGCTTGTGATCGTTGACGACGGCTCGACCGACACCACCCCCGCGATCGCGGACGAATACGCCCGTCTTGACCCGCGCGTGCGCGTAATCCATCAGAAGAACGCCAAGCAGGTGATCGCGGCGAGAAACGGGATCGACTCCGGCGATTCCCCGCTCATCGCGCGGCTCGACGCCGACGACATCGCCAAGCCCGACCGGTTCGCCAAACAGGTCGCGTATTTCGACGCGCATCCCGATGTGGTGCTGCTGGGCGGCGCGTACGAGATGATCGACGACGCCGGCCGGCTGCTGACGACGATTCGCCAGCCGGAGGACGACGCGACCCTCCAGGAAATCTGCCTGACCGGCCGATGTCCCATTTGCCAGCCGCTCGCAATGTTCCGCCGCGACGCCTACGAAAAAGTCGGCGGGTACCGCCCGGCGTTCGTGACCGCAGAAGACCTGGACCTGTGGCTGCTGCTCGGCGAGGTCGGCAAGATGGCGTGCCTGCCGGACGTGTTGATCCAATATCGCCAGCACCAGAACTCGATCAGCGAAGTCAACCAGAAGATGATGATCGGCCACCAGCGGGAGAGCTGCGCCCAGGCATGGGAACGCCGGGGCGTTGTCGGTAAATACCAGTTCATGGGCGAAACCCCCTGGCGCGCCACCGGCGATCGCAACAGCCGCCACGCGCAGGTGCTCAAGTACGGCTGGTGGGCGTGGAAATCCGGCGTGCCCTCCACCGCGCGTCACTACGCGTGGCAGGCGATCCGGAGTCGGCCGCTGCATCCTGGCGGGTGGAAACTGCTCCTGGCGGGTCTGAAACAAGGTCGCGATCCGTCCTGAACCGCAAGACGGTTGGAACCGATAACTGTTGTAACGTCGATGAAGCGAATTCTGCTGATCACCTCCGTCCTCCCCTGGCCCCTCCGCCGCAACGGCGGGGCCCAGCGAACTGCGCTGGTCAAACGGGCGCTTCAGAAATGGGGTGAGGTCGATATCCTTGCGATCGGCGGACCCGAACTGCGCGAATCCGGCAGCGCGTTCGACCAGCAGCTCGGCGAGCACCAGGTGCTCGACTGCATCATCCGCGAGCCCCACCCACCCACGCCGCCGTGGTACCTGCCCGGCCCGATCGGGCGCCTCTGGCGAACGATCCGCCAATACGAACAAAACTACGAGCCCGACCCTGCCATCGCTACGCAGCTCGCGACGCGCCTGAAAGCCCGATCCTACGACCTCATCGTCTCCCGCTACCTCCAGCCGGCGCTTCAGGCGGGTGTCGCGGCGCAGACTTCGATCCCCAAGCTGCTCGATTTCGACGACATCGACTGGTCCACCTTTCAGGCCAACCTCGCCGCCAAGCCGTGGAAAGGCACGAGCGGCAGGATCGCCTCGGCGCAGGTCTTGTCGCGCATCAAGCGATCGTGCGACCGCGCCATGCCGCTGTTTCAACGCGTGTTCGTCACCAGCGACGAAGACCGCGCGATGCTCTGCTCGCCAGCGACGGTGCTGCCCAATATTCCGTTCAGCGACCGCGCCGACGCCGGGATCGACCCGCTTCCGCCGGCAACGGACAGCCAGGAATTGCTCTTCGTCGGCGACCTTCAGTTCCCGCCCAATCGCGACGGGCTGGATCGATTTTTGACGCGTGTCTGGCCTGTGGTTCGCGGGCAGATGCCCGCAGCGCGGCTTCGCATCATCGGCCGGGGCCTGACGCCGGAGCGGGCCCAGCGGTGGAAGGCGATCGACGGGACTGACGTGATCGGTTTCGCCGACGATCTGGTCGATTGCTATCGCCGCTGTGCGTTCACGGTCGTTCCGATCTATTCCGGGGGCGGGACCAAGATCAAGATCCTCGAATCGCTGGCATTCGCGCGCACAGTCGTTACAACCGATCACGCGATGCGTGGCTATGGCGAACTCTCCGAACCCACTCCGTCCGTCGCGGTGACGGTAACGGACGACGACTTCGCGCAGGCGTGCATCCGCCTGCTTCAGACCCCGTTCCTGCGCGACGCCATGGCCACGACGGGCCGGCGAATCGTCACCGAGCGGTTTTCGTTCGGTCGATTTTCGAGTGTCATTGACGAAGCCGTCGCTGAGGTGCTGAAGTGAAAGTCACCTTCGTACTCCCCCACGCCGGCATGGCCGGTGGAATCAAAGTCTGCGCGATCTACGCCCAGGCGCTGCGCACGCACGGGCACGAGGTCTCGATCGTCTCGACGCCCCGTCCCCAACCGACGTCGCTAAAGAACCGCGTGAAAACGCTGCTGAAGGGTTCCGGCTGGAGCAACAAGCAGAAAGACGACCCCGGCCACTTCGACAGTCTCGATTTCCCGCACAAGGTGATCGACCGCTACCGCCCGGTGGTGGATTCCGACTGCCCCGACGCCGACGTCATCATCGCCACATGGTGGGAGACCGCCGAGTGGGTCGCGAAGCTGTCGCCTCAGAAAGGCGCGAAGGTCTACTTCATCCAGCACGACGAGCGCTTCACCAACACGCCGCACCATCGCGTGGAAAAGACGTGGAAGCTGCCCATGCACCGGATCACGATCGCGCAGTGGCTGGTCGATCTGGGCAAACATCATTACCACGTGGACCAGATCGATTTGGTGCCTAACGGCGTCAGTCTTGAGCAGTTCAACGCGCCTGCGCGCGGCAAGCAGAAAACGCCGACGGTGGGGATGATGTACAGCTATCAGCCGTTTAAGGGGTGCGACATCTCGCTCCAGGCGTTCGAGATCGCGGCACGGAACGTCGCGGGACTGAGCATGGTGGTATTCGGCGTCTATCAGCCGACCGAGCAGTTGCCGTTGCCTAAGGATTCGCGGTTTACGTTCAGCCCGCCTCAGGACAAGATCAAGGATTTTTACGCCTCGTGCGACGCCTGGCTGTTCGGCTCGCGGTCGGAAGGCTTTGGCCTGCCGATACTTGAGTCGATGGCATGCCGCACCCCGGTCATCGGCACGCCCACCGGTGCCGCCCCGGAGTTGATAAAGCCGGGCGGCGGCGTCATTGTGAAGCCTCAGGACGCGATCGACATGGCCAAGGCCATCGAACGCGTCGCCCGGATGACGAGCCCGGAATGGAAGCAGATGTCCGAATTGGCCTACGCAACCGCGCGGGCGAACACGTGGGATCGTAATGCGGACCTGTTTGAGGCGTCGTTGTTACGCGCCATCGAGAGAAAAACGATGGGTGCCGAAGTTCCCGTTTAGCCCATCCGCTTGCGGCCGGTGCAACGGGCCGTGAGCGGGCCGGCCAAACGAATGCACGTAAGGATGAACGACCGATAGCAGTAGTAAATCCATGAACCTCATCGCGTTGTCCCTCATCTTCGTCGCGGCCGTCTACGTGATGGTCAACTACGGCATCGCGCGAACGTTCGTATTCGTCTATATCCCGGCGCTTCTGCTGCTGTTCCTGATCCCGGCTTACAAGCTCCCCGGTATCCCCAACCTGAACATGCCCACTGCCGTCGGGTATGCGGTCTTGCTGATCGCGCCGTTCAAGTGGAAGGAACTTTCGCGGCTGAAGTTCAACGCGATCGACATCATGATCGTGCTGATGATGCTTCCGCCGACAATCAGCGTGCTGCTGAACGACACCCTCTGGGACGCAATCGGTCGCTCGGGCGATCTGTTCTTCCGATGGATCCTCCCGTACTTCCTGGCGCGCATCGCGTTTAACGACGCCGATGCCCGCAAGCGGCTTCTGCCCGTGCTCTGCACCTGCGCGATCGTCATCGGCTGTTTTGCCGCGATCGAGGCAAGACTCCGGCCCTACTTCGTCGCACGCACCATGAAACAGGCCGGTCTCGCCAACGCGCCGGTGGCCCAGGTCTTCTGGCGATTCGGGCTGGCCAGGGCACAGACGACGCTGGGGCACCCGATCGACCTGGGCGTCTGCGGCACGATCGTCGGGTCGATGATCATCCTGCTGACGCCCATCACCGGGCGACGCTGGAACGACAAACTCCCCCTGGCCGGCGTGTTTGCGTGCGGCGCGATGGTCGTGGGCGCGGTCAGCTTCACCGGCTTTCTGGGCATGGCGACGGCGTTCGCGTCGTTGTACGTCTTCACCCGACCTCGACTCGGACCCAACATGGTGCTGCCGGCGATGCTGGGGGTCGGCGTGCTGGTCGCGACGCTGATGGCCAGCATGCTCACCTCCGCCCTGCCCGCTGAACGCCCGGAGGATAAGCTCGAAGAATCGCTCTGGATCCGGCAAAAGATCGTGCAGGAAGGCTGGGAAACCGCCTCCAGCGCCGGTCTGTTGGGCAAGGGGCTGTCCCTTGATACCGCCGACATTGGAACCGGGAGCATCGACAATTCGTACCTGCTGTTCGTGATGCAGTACGGATGGTTGTACCTGGCGTCGTGGGTCCTGCTGGCAATGATCGTTGGCTACTACGGCGGTCGTACGCTGGCGTTGACGCAGACCCCGAGCGAGCGCATCCCCGTCGCGGCGGCGTGCGCGGGGATCGTCGCGGTGCTGCTGGCGATGTACACCGTATTTTACGGCTTCGCGTACGCGCTATTGTTCCTGTCGCTGCTGGGCATGCTGTCGTCGATGTGGCAGATCTTCTCAACGCGTGGCCAACCGATTGCGATGCCCGCCGGTTACCAACCCGCAATGCCGCCGGGCATGATGCCCGGAGGCACGCGATGACCCGACCGCCCGCCGCGCGGACTCTCGCCGCGATCGTGCTGCTGGCGATCGTCCTGCGCTGCCTTACGCTGATCTACGTCGATGCAACGCACCTCCCCCCCGCCGAGGACCGATCCATCGCGATCAGCCTCCTCGACGGCCGCGGCTTCAGCTTCTCCGCCTTCAACCACCCCGGCCCGACCAGCATCCGCCCGCCGGTCTATCCCATGCTGCTGGCGACGATTTACGCGATCGCAGGGACCGATACACCGCGCGCCCCGATTGTCGCGCTGGCGATCAACGTCCTCGCCGGCGCCGGGAGCGTCGTTCTCGCCTACACCATCGGCCTACGGGTCCGCGCACCATTCCGGGTGCCACGGCTTGGTAGCCCAAGCCGCGGTACGCCTGATGAAACCAAAGATAAGCCAGCCTCCCACGGCTTGGCGTACCAAGCCGTGGCACCCGGCAATCAACGACTTGCGCTCATGCTGGCGTTCGGCATGGCGATCTGGCCGACCCAGCTTTACGCAGGGGCGTACGTGCAGGGCTTGTCGATCGCGCTGCTGCTGATGCTGCTGGCGATTCGTCTCTCGCTGTCGAAGAATATCCGCCTCGCTCTCCCCGCCGGCGTGGTCGCGGGGCTGGCGGTGCTGACCGAGTCGGTGCTGTGGCTGCCGCTGCTCGGCGTGGTGTTGATGCTGGCGTGGCGCAGCCGCGCGTTCGCGACGCTGATGCTCGCCGGCGGGCTGGTGGTCGTGTCGCCTTGGCTCTATCGGAACGCGATCGTGCATCAGCAGATCACGGGCATCACCAACGAACTCTGGCCGGACGTGTTCCGCGGGAACGGACCCGAAGCGACCGGATCGATCCACCTGCGCACGCGCACCCACGCGGGCAAACCGCAAACGCGGTTCGATCGCCTCTCGCCGATCGAAATTGACCAACTCAAACGCCAGCCCGAGCGCGTGCGGAATGACCTGCTGCGAAAATGGTCGATCGAGTGGATTCGCGATAATCCTTTGTCGTACATCAAGTTGTGCGTAATCCGGGTGGGTAAAACGTTGTGGCTGGACTGGGACCATCCGAAGGCGTGGAATGTGCTGAATGTGGGGTCGCGGTCGGTGTTGCTACTGGCGATGATCGCTGTAGCTGCGACGCCTGCGTCGCCCATGCGGCGGGTGGG
>JBBQQZ010000173.1:0-7823 GCA_038215325.1 Tepidisphaerales bacterium
AACGCCGTTCAGCCGGTTCACTTCCGGCATCTGCACGCCTAGCGCCCGCACGGTTCCGACGACCAGTTGCACCGGGCTTTTGATCTGCGCGCCGATATTTTTCTGATCGTAGAAAGCCCTGGACGTGAACAGCACCCGCAGCATCGGGCGCAGCTCGTACTTGCTCTCGCGAAGCACCTCGCCGAGGCTCGCGATGACGGCGGAGTCGGGCTCGTCGTTGACGAAGAATCTCCAGAGCCGTGAAGCAATGTAGGCAGCGCACGCCTTGTGGCGCAGGATAAGGTCGACGACGTCGTCGCCGTCGAGGCTGGCGGTGATGCCAAAGAACGTCTTGTTGTCGGCGTCGTGGTCGAATTTTCGATAGATGAACGCTTCGCCGTCGTGGGCCCAGCCGGTGAAGGCGCGGGCGGCTTCCTTGATGTCGTTTTCGGTGTAGTTGCCGATGCCGAGCGTGAACAGTTCCATCAGTTCGCGAGCGTAGTTTTCGTTGGGCTTGGCTTTGCGGTTCTGCTGGTTGTTGAGGTAATCCAGCATCGCAGGATCGCGCGAAACCGCTTTGACGAACTTCCCGAAATTGCCGGCGGCGTGGGCACGCCAGGTTTCATTCTGGTTCCACATCAGCCAGGCAGAGCGCTCGTCGCGTGCGCTGGTGGTGAAATGCCCGTGCCAGAATAGAGTGAGCTTTTCGTGCAGCGGATATGGACCGCTGGCCATCCGGTTCACCCACCATGAACCGAGCGCCCGCAACGCCTGCTGGTTGGCCTGATTCATCTGCTGCTGGAGCAGCATCCGCTCCTCTGCCGTCTTGCCCTCGAACATCTTGCGCCGGTCGGCGAAGCTGCGGGGGTAGCCTTCGATCTTCGAAAAATCGGGTTGATCGGTGGCGCTGATCAGGTCGGATGCGCCGTCGGGGAAATCGAGCAGCCAGTCGATCGATCGGCCTGGCCCGAGCGCCAGCACCCGCGCAATCTCCTCCTCCGACCCGCCGAATGCAACGCGGTTCAGCAAGTGCGCTGCCCGAACCCGATCAAACGGCTGGTCCGACGACGCGGTAAACGGTTCGAGTTGCGGGTGAAGTTTCGCCATCCCGGTTCAGCCTCCAGTATCCTCAACGCACGAGCGTACAGACTATTGCCCTCATCGGTATTGTACGGCTGAAGGCTGAAAAGGTTGCATGAGATCGTAGGTCGGGAGTTGTTGGTCGTAGGTCGGGGGTCGGAGGTCGTAGGTCGGAGCGAGTCGCGACCGCCGACCTCCGACCTACAACCTCCGACCTCCGACCCACGACCTCCAACCCACGACCAACAACGTCAGCTCACCGACTTCCCAATCCCAATCGCTCCCCGTATCCTCGCCCTATCCAATGAGTGACTCCACCCTCGCATCCAGCATCCTCCGATCGAAGCAGCAGCATGGGATCGCCTTCATGCCGTTTGTGGCGGCGGGTTATCCGGATTTGGAGACGTCGTTGAAACTGATCCCTGCATTCGAACGCGCCGGGGCGGCAGCGGTGGAGGTGGGGTTTCCGTTCTCGGACCCGGTCGCGGACGGGCCGACGATTCAGGAGGCTTTTACGATCGCGTTATCCAAAAAACTGCGGGTGGACGACATTCTGAACGGCATCGGCAGGCTGAAGGGGCAGATTTCGGTCCCGCTGGTGGCGATGGTGAGCTACTCGATCGTGTTCCGATACGGGCTGGCGGCGTTCGTGAAAAAGGCGAAGGAAGTCGGCTTCAGCGGCCTGATCCTGCCCGACCTCCCCCCACCCGAGGGCGACGAAATCTGCAAGCAAATCCAGGCCGGCGGGCTCGATACCGTCCTGCTCGTCTCCCCTTCCACCCCCGCGTCACGGCTGGAAAAGATCATAAGTCTTTGTAGCGGCTTTGTTTACTGCCTAAGCGTGAGCGGCACCACTGGTGCCCGCGACACGCTCCCGCCGGACATTGAACGCAACGTCAACGCGATCAAAGCCAAGACAAAACTGCCGGTCTGCGTTGGATTTGGCGTCAGCAAACCCGAGCATCTGGCCCAACTCGCGAAAGTCGCCGACGGCGCGATCGTCGCGTCGGCGATCGTCAAACGGATGAAAGAAGCGACCGGCGACCCCGTCGCGGCGGCGGAGGAGTATTGCCGGGAACTGCTGAAACGATAGACAGTTATGAAAATGTCGAACGTCGAGTGAAGAATGTCGAATGGACCCGCCTGCATTCGACACTCGTCATGCGACATTCGACATTCTGACGCCGCTACATTCCCCTAACCCAATACGTTACAACGTGTCTTACCCATGGAGCCTGTGCCGGATCAGTCGCCCGTCATTCACGCCAACCCGAATGCGGTGGCGGATGGGGCGTTGGTTCGGCGGACGTTGGCAGGTGACAAAAAGGCGTTCGACGAGCTGGTCATCCGCTACCAGCGGCCGGCGGTTGCGGTCTCCTTCCGGCTGCTCGGAAAGACCGAGGACGCGCTGGAAGTCGTTCAGGAATCGTTCCTGAAGGCGTACCGGTCGCTCGATACGCTCCAGAAGCCCGAGGCGTTTGCCGGCTGGCTGATGCGGATCGTGTCGAACCTGTCGCTCAACTACCGGCGGGGACGCAAAACCCGCCAGTCGCTGCCCCTGGACGACCTCCTCGGCAGCAACGAAGACCGCGACCCGCAAGCCGGCGGCGATTCGGTCGATCCGGAACGCGTTGCAGAAGGCAAGGAACTGGGAGTTCGGCTCAAACAAGCCCTCGACCAGCTCCCCGAGAAACAGAAAATGGCCATCCTGCTCTTCACCATCGAGCAGATGCCCCAAAAGCAAGTCGCCGAAGCGCTCGAATGCAGCGTCGAAGCGGTGAAGTGGCATGTCTTTCAGGGACGAAAGAAGCTTAAGGAGATGTTGAAGGACGTACTGTAAGAGGAGGAGACAGGAGTCAGGAGACAGTAGACAGGAGTTCGGCCGCGTGGCTTTTCTCCTGTCTTCTGTCTCCTGTCTCCCGTCTCCTGAATGAATGCTGAAGGACCAAGAACAACTCGAATTCGCCATCAGCCAGTACCTGGACGGGACGCTCCTGGAGTTTGACCGTCGGGTGCTGGAGGATCGGCTGGCGGTGGACGCTGAGGCGCGTCTGCTGGCGAGCGAGCACGCGCATCTGGATGCGATGCTGAAGCGCTCGCGCGTCGAGCCGGCGATCGATTTCGACAAGTTCGCGGCGCACCTGTCGGGGCTGATCGAGGACGAAAGTTCCTATGTCGCCCAGCCGATGCGCATGCCCGGCAACTTCCTCCGCTATTCCTCGATCGCGGCGGCGGTGGTGCTGTTCATCGGCGCGGGGCTGCACTTCATTCCCTGGAACACGCTGACCCCCGAAGTTGCGGCCGCCAAGTTGGAGGTGACTGTGCAGGTCGCCGAAAAGCCGACCGCGCCGGCATCGATCAACATCGCGGTAGGACCGACCGACCAGTTGCAGCAAAGCGGCTACGCCCAGGGCGTTTTTGACGACACCCTCATCCCCCGCTCCCCCCGCCTGGTCATCTCCGCCGCCAACCAACCGCAGGCGGGCGATGATCGGCTTTACTGAGAAGTGGCGTGGGCGTCACGCCCACGCGATAATCATTTCAGATAATCGTGGGCAGGATGCCCACGCCACACAAGAGTATTCGCACGAGGTCCGACATGCTGAGAATCAAGTCCCTGCTCGCCGCCACCCTGCTACTTTCGTCCTTCGCCAACGCGCAGGCGTCATCGGCGTTAATCAACGAAGCGCTCGACAAGATCGTCGAACTCGATCTCGACACCACGTTGCCGCAGGCGCTCAAGACGATCGAAGACAAAACCGGCGTGCCGATCCGCGTTTCGCGGCAGGCGTACGACGTGCTCCCCTGGGGCGAGCAGACCAAACTCACCGCCAAGATCAGCCAGCAAACGCTCCGCAACTCCCTCACCGCCATCTCCACCAAGCTCGGGCTTCGGTACACCGTCGGCGATCAGGAAGTGGTCATCGAACCGCTGCCCGCGCTCGCTCGTGTGGGTCGTCGATCGACCGTCGATGAACTGACCGTGACCGACTTGCTCGCGCAAGCACCTTACAAGAACGCCGGCAAGGACACGTCCCTCCAGGACTTGGTGGCGGCGATCGATCAGCACTTCGTCGAGACCAAGCAGCCCTACTCTCTTGAGAATCGCACGGAAGGCGCCGCGTCGGTCGTAATCAAAACATTCAAAAACCAGACGCTGCTCGATGTGCTGGAAGAAGTGCAGAAGCAGACCCGCGCCACCTGGCACCCATGGGGCAAGGGAATCGTGGTGATATCAAAGGAAGACCATGTCCGCACGCTGCTCGACAAGCCGATCACGTTGCGATTCGCCGGCGTGGATGTGGCGCAGGTGCTGACCGAGCTTTCGCGCCGCAGCGGCGTGGAGTTCACGATCGAGCCGGGCGCGGTGCAGAGAATCCCGCTGGAAAGCCGCACGATCAAGCTGATACTGGAAAATGTCAGTGTCCGACAGGCCCTGGAGAGCATCAGCGGTTTCACGGGCTTAGGTTACGTGTCGAACGAATCCGGCGTCTACATCTGGAACCCTTCCGGCGCCCCGACGCGTCGGCCGGACCGGGTGACGACGATCATGACCGTGGACGGCGTGCAAGTCCTGCTCCCCAACGACGAAATCCCCGCCGACGTGAAGCAGTACCTCCAGACGAAACGCCAGAAGGCGATCGACACGCTCCGCGAACAAATGCAGAAGGACGGATTCCAGCCCACGACCCAGCCAGCGTCGCCGGACCTGTAAGGAGATGTGAAGTGCGGAATGTGAAGTGTGAAATAGCGGCCGCACGCAGGCGTTCAAAATTGCAATCACTGGACCGCTACCAATAGCTCGATCACGCCGCAGAATCGCTCAACCCAGATCGAACGCTCTGGCGGCGAAGCGGTCCTGGTCGTTGGCGAAATCCGCCGGGGGGTCGGGCAGGTCGATCGGTCGGGGCGATCGGCCGAGGGCGGTGGTGATTTCGCGGTCGAGCCGGCCGGGGAGGCAGAGTGACTGGGTGTTGGTCGATGCGAAGATCACGCCGCGCGGGTTCAGCACATCTCGCGCACCTGACACCAGCCGGGCGTAATCAGACTCGCTGCTCCACGGCTTGATGCCCTTCTTCTTGTTGCCGGACGCGAAACTCGGCGGATCAAGAATGATCAGGTCGTAGGTCAGCCCTTTGCGCTTCGCGTAGCTCAGAAACTCAAACGTATCCATCTTCGCGAAGCGATGGGCGGCGATATCGAGCTGGTTATGCTCGAAATTGCGTTTGCCCCAGTCGAGGTAGCGACCCGAGACATCGACGCTGGTTGTGATCGCGCCCGCGCACGCCGCCGCCACCGAGAACGCGCACGTGTACGCGAACGTATTCAGCACCGCCGGCGGGCTGGTGCGCCGGGCGGTGGCTTGCCGCACGCGATCGAACACCCACTTGCGATTCTCCCGCTGATCGAGAAATAGGCCGGTCGATAACCCGTCAAACAGCCGGATTTCCAAGTTCCAACCGTACTCGCGGATGAGCAAGCTCTCGGGGAGCGCCTGCCCGGCCAGCGGAGCCTGTTCCGTCACGCACGCCGGCAACTCTCCGCCAAGCCGGGATCGGTCCCGCGCGAACGGCTTGTGATACACCGCCGTCACGCCCAGGGGTGTGAGTTGATCGAGCACCCCGTGCGCCGCCTCCGCCGGGTCGAACGATCCTGGAGCCCTGCCCTCATAGACGATAAGGACCGCACCGGCGGCATAGACGTCGACGAACACGCCATCGAATCCGTCGGCCACGCCCGAGAACACGCGAAACGACTGCGCGATGCCCTGATCGATCAACGCCTGGCGACGCTGGAGCGCGCCGGCGAAGCGGCTAAGGAAAGAGGCGGTCGCGGGCGTGCGTCCGGGCATGGGTCTTGTGTATCACCGGGGCAAGTCGCGATCAACCGCCCGCCGGCAGGTCGTCCGGTTGGCGGGGCGCTGTCACGCGATCCTGTAGACCCTTTGTCTTTTCCATCTTCACGTCCGCCTCAATCTGCACGGAGCAAATCCGTTGCAACCGCACGACCTGGCGCTTGGACGCGAGTTAGTTTGTAAGGACCAATACCTAGTCTCTGAAAGGGATGTAAATGTCGTCGTCCAACGGCAGCGCGGGAGCTGCGGCCACGAAAATGGAATCACTCGAATCTCGCCAACTGTTCTCGGCCGCCGTGTCGGGAACGGACGTTTTGGCGCAGATCGGCAGCAGCACCGGTCTGCGTACGCTGGAGCACTGGATCTCCAAGCACCCTGCCGCGGCGCTGACGCGGTCGATCGATCTCACGCAATCAAAGCAGCTTTTCCGCGACGCCAAGTCGTCGACGCTGCAACTGAAGCTCGCCAGCGGCACGTCGCCGACGAGCGCGATCAAGCTGCTCAAGGCCGTCAACAGCGTGAAATGGGCGTCGCCCAACTTCATCTACGACAAGCCCAAGGCTGAACTCACCCCCAACGACCCGCGCCTGCCGCAGCAGATCGGGCATCTGAACCGCATTGAGGCGCCGGCCGCGTGGGACACCACGCTGGGCACGGGTGTGCTCGTCGCGGTACTCGATGACGGCGTGGATATCGACCACAATGACCTTGCTCCCAACATCTGGACCAACACGGGTGAAATCGCGGGCAACGCGATCGACGACGACAACAACGGCTACATCGACGACACCAACGGCTGGGACTTCGGCAGCAATGACAACAACGCCCGTCCCGTGCTTAACCAGCAGTACAACTTCGTCGACAGCCACGGCACGCTGGTGGCGGGCATCATCGGCGCGGTGATGAACAACAACATCGGCACCGCCGGGATCGCCGCGGGCGCGAAGATCATGCCGATCCGCTTCACCGGGTACGGCGTTATGGTTACCAGCGCGGGCATCGCACAATCGCTCGCGTATGCCGTTAACAACGGCGCGAAGGTCATTAACATCTCCTTCAGCATTGATCCGTACATGAACGATCCGGCGTTCGCCGCCGCGACCGACCTGGTCCACACCAAGGGCGCGATCTGGTTGAACAGCGCCGGCAACAGCAACGTCGCGAACCCGCCGCGACTGACGATCGAGAAGGCGCTCTTCGTCGCCAACACCAATCTCGATGACACCCGATTCGCCAGCAGCAATTTCGGCGACGGTATCGACCTTTCCGCCCCTGGGGTGAGCGTCCAGAGCACCGTCCCAAACAACGCCTACCAGAACGGCACCGGCACAAGCTTTTCCACCGCCATCGCGTCGGGCGTGACGGCGCTGGTATGGGCGGCCCATCCCACCTGGACGCGCGACCAGGTTGCGGCGCAGGTCGTGGGCATGGTCGATTCGATCGGCACTCAAAACCCCACGCTGATCGGCCAACTCGGAACGGGACGCGTTAACGCGCTCAAGGGCGTCACCGGCACGCTCGCGGCACCGAAACTTCGCGGCCTAAAGGGCATCGCCGCCAACGCGACAGTCGCCAGCGCGCCCAGCACGCTGACGCTGAACCTTTTCAACATCCTCGACGGTGCCACCGTGACACCGGGCGCATTCGCGCTGAAGTTCGCCGGTGCCGACACATTTTTCGGCACCGCCGATGACGCGATCATCCCGCTCACGCTTACCAGCACCTACTTCTACGGTACGAATCAGCTCATATTCACGCTGCCAGCGGGCCTGGCGAACGGGCCGTACCGCTTCACCGCCAGGTCGACGATCACCGATCCGTTCGGCCAGGCACTCGACGGGAACGGCGACGGCACCGCCAACGGAACCGCCGGTGACGATTTCGTCACCAGCTTCACGCTCAACGTCCC
>JBBQQZ010000174.1:0-7737 GCA_038215325.1 Tepidisphaerales bacterium
CACTTCCGAGGCGGTTTCCATCACCACCGAGCCGATCTGCGTGTTGCATCCGTACACCTGCTGCCAGTCGCCGCGGGAAATATTGGGCTGCTCGCCCAGATGAAGAACGACCTCGGCACCTTCCAGCGCCAGCCGGACCGCAACCCGGTCCGCCAGGTCGATCACCCGATGCGCCTGCGACAAATCGCCCGGCGTCCGACGATCCAAGGTCAGCACGTCGTGTCCCGCCTGGCGAAACGCCCGCGCGGTCGCCGATCCGATTCTTCCACTGCCCCCAGTGACAACAACTTTCATGGATTCCTCAAGATTGCAGAGTCTCCCCGAACTGTTGCGAATGTCCAACGCGCATCACGCTCGGAGGGCGCGCTGTCTGATTTCCAGCAGAATCTGCGAGGGAACATGTCCTCTGATTTCGATGACATTGGCGTGATCGAACGTAACAATCCAGTCGCACGCCGCCCAACACTGTTTTTTCAGCCGCGTCGAGACGTTGCCTGCGGGATGAAACGGGAGTGGAACATTCTGAGGATTTGATGGGTCAATTGGCGAGGTGGTCACTGCGACGCCATCGATGCGGTCGGAGGCATTCAATACGACCACCGGCCGAATCTTTCGACTGCCCCGCACGTCTGACACGCTCGCCCAGGCGATGTCCCCGGCTTCGGGTGTCATTGCAGCCCCGAGAGATCCTCGTCATACCATGCCTGCGGCGGGGCAGCGGTCTTGGCCCGGTCCCGGATGTAATCCACCTGCGCTGGCGTCAGGCGGGGTTGGTATCGGCGCAGCGGGCGATCCGACAGCAGATGCCGGACCTGCTCGAACGATGCCTCAACGGAAAATGCCGTGCGCGCAGCCGACTCTGCACTGAATTCGGTGGCGGGTTCTGTTGTTTTCAGATTCTGCATGATTCCGCTCATATATGGGCGACCAGAAGTCTACGTTCGAGCAGCAGTTCGTCGCAAGCCCAAAGCTGCACGCGATACTCGCCGGGGTGGTCAAAATTGACCCCGTCAAACCGGAAAAACCCCTGTAGAACAGCGCGGGGGTCGGGCGATTCGACGGCCTCCATCCGCTCGGCGACTGCGGTCCGCTCATCGTTGACGTCAATCACCCGCACCTTCACGTCAAAACGCGCCGGGCATTCCGTCAAGGACGTATAAACCGTGAGTCTTTCCACGCGCGGATTCGAACGAGCGACCATCAAACTACCATATACCCCCAGGACCGACAGCTTCCGCGAATTGCGGTCGGTCCAGACGTCGTCGCAGAGGATCAGTGCAAGCACGATCGGCAATTGCATGAACCTTAGACTATCAGAAGTCGTCAAATCGAGCGCGTTCCGGAGATTTACCGTACAATTGCCGGTCCAATGGACGCTTTTAGAATCGGCAGTTTCAGTCTCCAGAACCGTCTTTTCGTCGGAACCGGCAAATACGCCACTTACGACCTCATGCAGCAGGCACTCGAAGCGTGCGCCTGCCAGGTTGTCACGGTGGCGGTGCGGCGTGAGCGGCTGATTGATAAGGACGGGAAATCGCTGCTCGATTTTCTGGACCTGAGCAAATACATCATCCTCCCCAACACCGCCGGCTGCTTTACCGCCGACGACGCGATTCGGGTGGCGCTTTTGGGGCGCGATCTTTTGGAAAAACAGAAAAACCCCGGCGCGAGTTGGGTGAAGCTGGAAGTGCTGGGAGACAAGAAAACCCTGCTCGCCGACCCCGTCGGCACGATCGAGGCGACGAAAGAGCTGGTGAAGGAAGGCTTTACGGTCCTGGCCTATACGAGCGACGACCCGCGCAGCGCGGTGCGTATTAAGGAAGCCGGTGCCGCGTCGGTGATGCCGGCCGGTTCTCCGATCGGGTCCGGGCAGGGCGTGCTGAACCCGCTGAACATCTCGCTGTGTCTTGAGTTGCTGAAAGAAGGCGACCCGGCCTATCCTGTGATCGTCGACGCGGGCGTCGGCTGTGCGAGCGACGTCGCCATCGCAATGGAACTGGGCGCCGACGGCGTTCTGCTGAACACCGGCATCGCCCACGCAAAAGACCCCGTGAAGATGGCCCGCGCGATGTCACTGGCCTTGGATGCGGGACGATTGAGCTATCAGTCCGGCCGCATCCCGAAAAAACGCTACGCGACGGCGAGCAGTCCGTTTGAAGGTGTGATCAGTTACATCCCTGGCGAGTAGCGAATGTCACCCTGAGGTACGCCCAAGGGTCTCCTCGCCACGGACAACGGACGCCGGCGGCGGGCGGGATTGATGCGGTGCTGGGCGTGCTCTTCGTGATCGCGTATCTGAAAACGCCGCGCATCGCGAATGCAGTACGTGACGCGAATCCTGGCACGCAATAGCGCGCCCTTCAGGGTCGGTCGCGGCGTTCATCAGGTCGAGCGTGGCCTCAATAGACTTTCGTCCCACCGGCGCGCGATAATGGCGGGCATGCCAACCCTCCACGAACCTGCCCGCGAAACCCCCGTCTGGCACGAATGCGACGTCTGCGTCATCGGCGGCAGTTGCACCGGCGTGTTTGCGGCGATCCGGGCGGCGCGGATGGGGGCGAAGGTCGTCCTCGTCGAGCGCGGCGGCGCGTTCGGGGGCGTGGCGACGTTGTCGCTGGTCAACGTGTGGCATTCGCCGCTCGATACCGTGTTCGAAAAGCCGATCATCGGCGGACTGACGCTCGAACTGATGAACCGGCTGAAGTCACGCAACGTCGTCACCGAGCAGGAACGCAGCCCCGCCTGGGCGTGGGCGTTCAATCCGTACGAAATGATGCTGGCGCTCGACCAGCTCGTGCTCGAACACCAGATCAAGCCGCTGCTGCATTCGATGGTCGTTCAGCCCCTGGTCGAAGGCGATCGCGTGACCGCGGTGGTGGTCGAGAATAAGTCCGGCCGCGGGGCGATCCGGGCGCGGTACTTCATCGACGCCAGCGGCGACGGCGATGTCGCCCACCGCGCCGGCTCTGCCTGCTACTACGCCGAGCACCTCCAGCCGTCGACCACGTGTGCGATCATGGAAGGCTGGGACTCGATCAAGCCGGCGGACATCGGCGCGCTGATCCGCGACCACCGTGCGGAATATGATCTGCCGCTCGGCTTTGCCTGGGGCGCGAATTTGCCGCAGTCGCAACTCTACATGCTGGCTGGCACGCGCGTGCAGGGCCTCGATCCATCGAACGGCGACGAGCTGACGCAAAGCGAAATCGAAGGCCGGCGGCAGGTCCGGGCGTTTCTGGACATCATCAAAAAGTACGTCCCGCAGGCGAAGGTCAATCTGGTCGGCCTGCCCGCGCGTATCGGCCTGCGCGAAAGCCGGCACGTGAAGTGCCAGTACCAGCTCACCGGCCACGACGTGCTACACGGAAAGCGCTTCGACGACGCGATCGCCAACGGTTCGTACCGCGTCGATATCCATCACTCCGACAAGCCCGGCCTGACATTCCAATACCTCGACGGCACGGCGAGCTACCTCGTCCCCGGCGAGCCCGCCGTGCAAGGCCGATGGCGCGAGCCGATCGAGAACGATCCGACCTTCTATCAAATCCCCTACCGCTCGATGCTCCCGGGCACGTTCGCGAACCTGCTGATCGCCGGGCGAATGATCGACGCCGACACCCCCGCGCACGCCGCCATCCGCGTGATGGTCAACATGAACCAGACCGGCGAGGCCGCCGGTGTCGCCAGCGTGCTGGCGATGCGGAGCACCAACGACGTGCGCACGATCGACATCCCCGCATTGCGAAACACGCTCGCCGACGGCGGATCGATTATCATCTGACCACCACCCTATGAACGACAATATGCTCCACGAACCCGCTCGCGAAACGCCGATCGCGCATGAGTGCGACCTGTGCATCATTGGCGGCAGTTGCACCGGCGTGTTTGCGGCGGTGCGGGCGGCGCGGATGGGGCTGTCGGTCTGCGTGGTCGAACAAAACACCATCTTCGGCGGGTCCGCGACGGCGGCGCAGGTGAACGACTGGCACTCGCTCTTCGACGCCACATTCCAGCACCCGGTCATCGGAGGATTAACCGTCGAGATGGTCGGCCGCATGCGCAAGCGTAATGCGATCGACGACATCCCGCTGCCGGGGCGCATTCAGTTCCGCTTCAACAGCGCCGAGATGGCGGCGGAGTTGGATGAGCTGGTGACGTCGCACAACGTGCGGCCATTCCTGCGCGCCTCGTGCGTCGGCGCGATCCGTGAAGGCGACCGGCTGAGCGCGGTCATCATCGAAGACAAGTCGGGCCGCCGGGCGATTCGCGCGCGGTTCTTCGTCGATGCCTCCGGCGACGGCGATCTCGTCCGCCGGGCGGGGTTTGAGGCGTATACGAGGCCCGTGCTCCAGCCCGTCACGTACCAGGCGATTCTCGGCGGCACGGACAAGCTCAAAAACGTGCCCGGCTTCAACTGGCGAGCCTTCATCACCGAGCACGCCGAACGTTTCAACTACCCGCGTGATAACGGCTCTCCGTGGGTCCACGCGCTCACGGGCGTGCCCGGCGTCGCGAACGTGTACGGCCCGCGCAATCATAGCGTGGATGCGAGCGACGCCGATCAACTGACCAAGGCGCTGCTCGACGGCAGGCGATGGATTCGCACGCTCAGCGATATGACGCGGGCGCTGCACGCGATCGAATTGCCGGTCGTCTCCTGGGCGCACGCGGTCGGCGTGCGCGAAACGTGGCACGCGCGATGTCTGCACACGCTGACGTCGGATGAGTTGCTGAGCGGCAAATCCTTCGATGACGGCATCGCCAACGGCACCTACCCGGTCGACGTCCACCACCCCGGCGGGACGATTTTGCGATACCTGGACGGGCGCGAGGAGATCGTCAATCGCGACGGCTCGCATTACTGGCAGCGGTGGCGATCGGAAGATTCGCTGACGCCCGCGTGCTACCAAGTGCCGTACCGCAGTCTGGTGTTGCCGGGCGCCGCCAACCTGCTGGTGGCAGGTCGATTGCTCGATGCGGATCGCGAGGCGTTCGGCGGGGTGCGCGTGATGGTCAACATGAACCAGACCGGCGAGGCGGTCGGCGTCGCATCGGCGCTCGCGCTATCGACCACGCAGGACGTCCGATCCATCGACATCCCCACCCTCCGCACCCGCCTGCGTGACGGCGGATCGATCGTGCGGTAAAGGTGAGGCGACGTTTAGCCCGGCCGCTCGCGGCCGGTGTAACGGGCCGCGAGCGGCCCGGCTAAACGGTAAATAGCGTCATTGCGCTTTGAGCCCTATGTCTGACCAAGCCCACAAATCGTCCGCCAACCAGATCCGCGCCCGCTTCGATGCCGACGTCGAGCGCTTCTCCGAACTCTCCGCCGGCCAGCGCACCGCGATCGACAGCGCGCTCGCCCTCGACCTCATCGCCGAGGGGGCGTCGAAGGTCTGCCCCAACGCAAAAACGCTGCTCGATGTAGGGTGTGGCGCGGGCAATTGGACGATCAAATTGCTGCAAAGGCTGCCGGGGTTGACCGTGACGCTGGTTGACCTCAGCCGGCCGATGCTCGACCGGGCGCAGTCGCGCGTCGCCGAAGCCGGCGCGACGGTGTCCGCTGCCATCCAATCCGACATCCGGGCGTGTACGTTCGCCGACGGGTCGTTCGACCTGATCGTCGCCGGCGCGGTGCTGCATCACTTGCGGAGCGACACGGAATGGCGCGATACGTTCGCCAACTTCCACCGCTGGCTGAAGCCCGGCGGGAGCGTGTGGGTGTACGACCTGATCCGCCACGAAATCCCCGCGATCGACCAACTAATGACCGCCCGCTACGCCGACCACCTCCGCACCATCGGCGGGGACGACTTCGTGAAGACGGTCTTTGGCTACATCGAGGAAGAAGACTCCCCCCAGCCGATCACCTGGCAGATCGATCGGCTGCGCGAGGCGGGGTTCGCAAACGTCGACCTCCTCCATAAAACCGCCACCTTCGGGGCATACGTTGGGGTGAAATAGTGCTATTTTTGAAGCCGCGGGTGTAAACCCGTGCGGCTTCCGCGTATCTCCGAACCTAGACGCACGGGTTCACACCCGTGGCTTAATCTGGCAACCTGTACGCCACTTACAGCACTTTTTACTGCACCCCATTATTAGGCCGCCTGCGACAAATTGCGCCATCTTTGCCGTTTATTCCGTCTGGGTGCCCGGAAAAGTCACGCTACACTTCCGCCGATAGGAAACGAGTAGACACGAGGACGTGTAAGCACGGAAAGGCATCATGATTCATCCCTGGCACGACGTTACGCCCGGCGAGGACATTCCGCAGGAATTCCAAGCCGTCATTGAAATCCCGTTCGGTTCGAGCGTGAAATATGAACTGGATAAGGACAGCGGCCTGATCAAGCTGGATCGGGTGTTGTTCAGCGCGGTGTTCTACCCCGCCAACTACGGTTTTATCCCCCAGACGCTGGCGGAGGATGACGACCCGATGGACGTGCTGGTTTTTTGCCAGGAAACCGTCGTCCCCCTCACGCTCATGCACGCCCGCACGATCGGCCTGATGACCATGATCGACGGCGGGAAAAAGGACCACAAAATCATCGCGGTCGCGACCGAAGACCCCGAATACAACAGCTACCGCGAAGCCAGCGAAATGCCCCCCCACCGGCTGATGATGCTGAGACGATTCTTTCTCGACTACAAACACCTCGAAGGCAAACAGGTTGAAGTCGAAGAAATCCAAAGCGCCAGCGCCGCCTACCCGGTGATCGAAGACGCCCTGGCCCGCTACTCGCGCCAGCGCCGCAAGGGCTTCACGAAGTGATACGGATCGTGCGTCAGCCCCGCGCCTGTAGCTGCGACGCCTGCGTCGCCCATTTCTGCGTCCGTAAGCAACGAACGGGCGACGCAGGCGTCGCAGCCATACCGCTTCGTCTGCGCGGGTTTCAAGTAAGCACCGACTAAGCCCGACGGTTCGCGAAACCAAATGTCGCAGGCGTGGCCAGCTCTACTGGCCGCATCTGTTTTTGTTGATGCTTAGCGAAGCTCTGACGCTATAATGTGGACATGGCGACGCTCATCGGATCACCGACCGAACCTCTGACACTCAACGCGGTTGCGAAGATTTCGCAGTCGCTTGCTGAGGATTTGCGCGGCGTTGTGTTCACCACTGACGGTTTCACGGTCGAAGACTATTTTTCACTCGACGGGAACTACCTCGTCGAGTTCGTCGACGGGCGTCTACAGGTTCTTCCTATGCCGGATTTTCTCCATCAGGCAATCGTTCGGTGGTTCCTGATAATGTCGGCGCCTTGGTTTGAGAAGAACCCGGATGCCCGTATTGCCTGCTCGCCAGTCAAGATCATGCTTGATGCCACTCGCTACCGTGAACCCGATCTCTGTGCGATGCTTGGCGGAAACCAATCCCGGCGACATCGAAAATACTGGGAAGGCGCGGATTTCGTCGTAGAGATTGTCAGCGACACCAATCGCGACCACGACTGGAAAACCAAGCGCTCCGAATACGCCAACGCCGGCATCCCCGAATACTGGATCGTCGATCCCGACGCCCGAACCGTCACCAAGCTGGTGCTTCGTGATCGCGCGTACGTCGACGACGCCACGGCCCGCGAAGGCGACACGCTCGCCAGCACCGTTCTCGACGGCTTTTCGATCGACGTCGGCCAGATGTTCCGCGAAGCCGAAGCGGCGGCGTGACTACGACGCCTTGATCTCCCACAACTGCCACGTCACCGCCCGGAAATTCGGGCGCGCGTCCTTGCGCCCGCC
>JBBQQZ010000175.1:0-7719 GCA_038215325.1 Tepidisphaerales bacterium
AAGCGGCGCGCCGGGGACTGGGCAGGCCACCGGTGCTCCGATTGCGCTCGATCAGATCGATCTTTCTCAGTACGACGCGGTCGTCTTCGCGTCCAACAATGCTGTCTATAGCAATGCATCGATCAACGCGGTCGAAACCTATATCCGCAATGGCGGCGGGGCGATGTTTATCTCGGACGGTAATTTCGGATCGAACTGGCGCGACTCGCCCGATTCGGACACGCAATTTCTTTCCCGGTTCGGCATGTCGGTGAATCAGGACAACGGCACGTACTCGCTCCAACGCAGCCAGGGGGATTTCGTCGAGGCGGCGCATCCGGTGTTGATCGGCGTCGATCAGTTTGACGGAGAAGGCGTCAGCCCGATCCGCGTACCCGTATCCCCGCCTGCGGGCGTGACGATCCGGCGCATCGTCGGGGCGAGGGGCACCACGTGGAACAACGATGGGACGAACGCCGGGAATGGGTTTCAGGGAACGGCTCGCGCGGTGAACAGCGGCGACGCCTCACTGGTGCTCGCGAAGGCGGGTTCGGGAAGGGTGCTGGCGCATTTCGATCGAAATACGTTCTTCAACGCCAACGGCGCGGGGACCGATCTCACGCGGTTCGACAATCAGCAGTATGCGCTCAACGTTTTCAACTGGGTGACCGACAACGACCCGCCCGCCGTCGCGTCGTCGAGCTTTACGCAGGCATCGCCATACGTGCTGAAGTTCAGGTTGGACGACAATCTCGACGGCACTTTCACCCGGGATGATATCCGGCTGCGTAATCGCAAGACGGGCGCGAACCTGCCTGGATCGTTCTGGTCGCTTAGCCTGAATGAAGGAAACGGATTCACGGACGTGACGATGACGATCAAGAGCACGGCACCGGTTGGTCCGTATCAGCTCCGAGTGGAGCGGCGTCAGTTTGCGGACGATTCCGGGAACGTGCGAAGTGGCGCGATCCGGTACGCGTTCACGCTCCTTCCGCTCAATTCGCCTTCGAGCCTCCGGACATCGAATCCGGTCGATGCATCGACGCCGGCGGATGATCGTGAGTGGGTGCTTTCGCTCTTTGCGGATGAGCCTATCATCGCAACATGATCGAAACCGCCCGCTGCCACGTGCTGAACGACAAGCCCGAACGTGACGGTAAATATGTATTGTACTGGATGCAACAGTCGCAGCGGGCGCACTTCAATCCGGCGCTCGAGGCGGCCATTATCAAGGCGAACAAAATCGATTTGCCGGTCGTCGTCGTCTTCGGCCTGATGGATGATTACCCGGAGGCGACTGAGCGACACTACGCGTTCATGCTACAGGGGCTTCGCGATGTTCAACTCGACCTGGAGAAACGCGGCATCCGGTTCGTCTGTCTCCACGGCGAACCGAAGTCGGCGGCGATTCGTATGGCGAAGGACGCGGCGTGTGTGGTGTGTGACCGGGGGTATCTCAATCACCTGAGGCGATGGCGGGACGAGATGGCGGATGCGTGTGATGTGAAAGTCGTTGAGGTTGAGGGTGACGCGGTCGTGCCGGTGGAGGCCGCGAGCGACAAGGCCGAGATCGGTGCCCGCACGCTGCGGCCGCGGATTCACCGGGTGTGGGATCAGTTTCTTGTGGCGTTGAGACAGACGACGCCGAAACATTCGTCGCTGAAACTCAAGATCACGAGCGATTTTGATCTATCGGTTCCGGACAAAGTGCTGTCAACGATCCGATGCGACCGTGCGGTCAAGCGATCGAGCTTCTTCGAAGGCGGCTACCACGCGGCGGACAAGCGGATGAAGCGGTTCGTCGCCGAACTCCTGACCGGCTATGCCGACGGCCGCAACGAGCCGGCGGCGGGGCATACGTCGCATATGTCGCCGTACTTGCAGTACGGGAATATCTCGCCGGTGGACCTGGCGCTGCGTGTGATGGAGGCGAAGCAATCCGGGCCGGATCGCGAGTCGTATTTGGAGGAAATGATTGTGCGACGCGAGTTGTCGCACAATCATTGCTGGTTCAGCCGCAATTACGATCGGTTCGATTGCCTGCCCGCGTGGGCGAGAAAATCGCTCGACAAACACGCCGCCGACAAACGCGATCCGCTTTACACGCGGGAGCAGCTCGAACTCGCCAAAACGCATGACCGGTACTGGAACGCGGCGCAGATGGAGATGGTCATCACCGGGTACATGCACAACTACATGCGGATGTACTGGGGGAAGAAGATCCTGGAGTGGACGAAATCGCCTGAGGATGGATTCGAGACGACGCTTTACCTGAACAATCGATACTTCATCGACGGGCTGAGCCCGAACGCTTACGGCAACGTCGGCTGGATATACGGCCTGCACGACCGGCCCTGGATCGAGCGGCCGATCTTCGGGCAGACGCGGTATATGAATGCGGCGGGGCTGGAGCGGAAGTTTGAGATCGACCAATACGTCGATCAGATCGACGCGCTCTGCCGCGAGCACCTGGGCAAGCCGCTGGCGGAGATCAGCAGCTGAGTTTTTTTGCGGTCTCGCAGGCGTAGCGGAGGATCTGGCGGTCGCAGTCCTGGATCGCGCGCGATCGGCGGGAGTGCATTCGCCCGGCGACGTCGACGCACTTGTCGAACGACATTTCCTGCTTCGCGTCGTCGGTCCAGAAGCTAAAACTGGGAACGTAGTGCGGGGCGCGGTTGCTGATGGCCAGCAGCGACCCCGTGCCGATATACGCTCCGGCGGGCAATTGGGTGTTGGTGGCGGTTTTGGCGTGGTCGCCGATGCCGGCACCGAGCAGCACGCGATCGCTCTGGACTTCCTTCGAGCCGATCTGAAGTTTGACGAGGCCGTAGGTGCTCTTGAGGTTGCTGGTGGTGGTGCCGGCGCCCATGTTCACCCATTCGCCGATATAGCTGTCGCCGACGAAGCCGTCGTGGCTTTTGTTCGAGTAGCTTTGGAAGATCGAGTTCCCGACCTCGCCGCCGACACGGCAGAGCGGGCCGATCGTCGTGCCCGGACGGATGAGCGACAGAGGCGACACTCGCGCGCCCGGTCCGATGTAGCACGGGCCTTCGATCACCGAATTCGAGCCGATCGCGCACCCGGCCGCAAGGAGAATCGGGCCTTTGCTGGCATCGAGCACGACATTGACGCCCACGTTCACGCCGGGTTCGGCATGGATGTCGGATTCATTGATGAGATACGCCCGCAGCGCTTCAGGCGGCGGCTGTCGCCAGTGGATGGAGTCGGCGAGAATCGACTCCTCGTTCCAGGCGATCAGGTCCGCCCAATGACGCGGAAACCGCGCCTGCGGCATGGCCTGGGGGAGGTCGCCCAATTTCAACCAGCGGTCAGACTGCGACATCACGTCCACGTGTGTCAGCCCGGCCGCTTCGACATAGGCGAGCCGGATCAGCCGGTCTTCCTCGGTGACCGCGCACGTTGTTGCGGGTCGTTCGAAATTCGAGAAATGGAGCGTTCGGCCGGCCAAGATCATCGCGGGTTCGCTGTCGAGCGGGGTGTTAATCGCGTAGGGCACGTTCAACGTCGGTGCGATGTACTGCTGAACAAACCCGGCCATTTCCGGGCGGATCCAGAAGCTGATGCGTGTCGGGTTGGTGGCGCGGATTTGCTTTTCCAACAGCGTCCCCGATCCACTGCGCAGCGCAAAGACCGGGCGCGTGAGCGTGAAGGGGAGGAAATCGGTCCAATGCGAGCCTTCGAAGATGACGACATGCATACGCTGCTATTGTATCCCTCTCGCCAAGGAATACATGCTATGGAAATGGGCCGCGACAGGATTTCCTTCCCACGCCGGTCAGTGGCGGCGGGTGGCATCGCTCATGAGCGTCCGGGTCTGGACCGCCTGCTTGCGAAGCCCGTTGATGAGTTCGATCGCGGCGATGCCCGTCCCGTCCTGGGTGATGGGCAGCCGGGCGCGGATCACGCCCTCCCGGTCGATGACGAAAAGTGTCGCGATTCCGCTGACTCGGTACGCCCTGGCGACCGAGCCGTCGATGTCTCGGGCGACGTGCAACTGCGGGCAGCGGATTTCGAGGCTGGACGGTTCGGTTGCGCCCGGCCCGAGCAACGTCGCGTCACGCACCGCCGCGACACCGACGATGCGCACCTCGGGGTCGTCACGGTAAGCGCTGACCAGCCCATTGATGACCGCATTGTGGGTGTTGACATCTTTCGATACGTGATCGGCGATGATGACGACGCAGATCGGGTTGGTTGTCGATCGGGTATCGAAGAAAACGGACTGGCCGGCGATGTCGCGGAGGGAGAACCCCGCAGCGCGGGAACCGGGCAGGCCGGTATCGCTGGGCTGGGTTCGCGCTGCGCCTAAGACGAGTACCGTCAGGCACATCGAGAACACGACCACGGCAAGTATGAGACCCCCATGGACCCATCGCTGTGTCACAGGCATTTGCAAATCCTCCGCGTCCATCGGCAAGCACGTCCTTGCAGCCCAATCCTCCGCCTGCCGATAACCGAACTATAAATGACTCTTAACGTCATGCCAACAAAAATTTGTCGCATCCGTGAAAAAATTGTCGTCGACTGAAAAAGTATAAACCATTTGTTTGCAACGGTTAATGAACACGTTCACGATGATTAAATACCTGAAACGCATCTGCCGGCATCTACATGACTCACGAACGATTCGATGCGTCCGCAAGGGGTTTCGTGCGTTTTAGCTGATGCTTTGGAGCACCGTGAATGCCTTTTAATCGGGGTCATTTGGCTTGGATTCATCGCGCCGGTCGGTACTATCCGACAACCCAAACCAAAAAGGACTTGCATGCTCTTTTCTCGCCCACTCATTCTGTCCGCTGCGGTGCTGTCAATATCGTCGATGGCGTTCGCCCAGACCGGTCCTGAACTGCTGCTCAAGCCGTTCATTAAGGACGCCAAGTTCGATGGCTTTACATCCGCGTCGTATTTTTTCGATGCGGATACGGATTTCGCCGGCGTCGAAGCCCAGATTTCCCGCTATTCCGCCGCCGGCAGGTTGCGGATCATGCCGGACAACAAGGCGGACCCGCGTCTGGGCTTCTCGGCCAGCTATCTCGCGGTCGATACCGACGACTCCGGTGTGTTGCCCGAAAGCTTCACCGACGCCCAGATCGGTATCGCCACGGGGATCGCCGAGTTTGACGGGTGGGTCGCCGGGATGACCGTCGGCCTCGGCTGGGCCGGTGCAAACGAGTTCGGCGACTCCGACGCCTACTTCGGCGCCGCCACCATCATGTTCGGCAAAACCCTCGACGAAAACACCAGCCTTGGCCTGGCGCTTGACTACAACGGCAACCGTTCGTTCATGCCCGACGTGCCGCTGCCCGGCATCGTCTGGACGCGCTCGATCCCGGAAAACAACCTCGAAGTCAGCCTCGGCTTCCCCTTCGCCTACGGCCGGTGGCGCCCGTACGAGCCGTTGCTGCTTGAAGTGAACTTCACGTTCCCCGACTTCGTCGGCGCCCGCGTCAGCTATGACCTGGTCGATGGCGTCGGCATCTTCGGATCGCTCAGCAAGCGCACCGACGCCTGGCAGAGCGAGGAACTGAGCAACGAAAACGACCGAATCTTCTTCGAGCAGACCCTCGCCGAAGTCGGTGCGCGGTTCAGCGTCCACGACAAGTTCGTCGTCCTGATCGCAGGGGGCTACGCGTTCCGTCAGGAATTCAGCACCGGCTACGACACGCGAGACACGGACAAGATCACCGAAGTCGATGACGGACCGTACGTTCGGCTTGAAGGAACGTTTTCGTTCTGAACCCGGTTGGGTTGTCATGGGATGAACGCTTGTGTTCTCGGTCGTTCATCACAACCGCACGCGTTGACCCCCGTCCGACGGATCCGCACGCTGTCACTTTGACACCCACTTCTCCGGAACTGTCAGGCTGACAGCAGAGACCGGGATATGGTCCGTTGTTGTGAGAGTGTTAACCTTAGTTGTACTAGTCACTTACGATCAAACATATCGCGCTTCTAGACTTGGCGCGCCGGTTGTTACAGGGAGGAGGCGCAGATGGTCTTTGATTGTCTGTGGCAGGTATGTTTGGAAGACGAGGTCGTCTCGGACACGTATTTAAGCTAACGATTCACAAGGAGAACCGCGATGGCAGCGAAGTCGCTATCGTTTGACGCAGAAGCCCGGAAGTCCCTTTTGGAGGGCGTGACCAAGCTCGCTCGGGCGGTGAAAGTCACCCTCGGGCCGCGTGGGCGTAATGCGGTGATTGATAAGGGATGGGGCTCGCCGACGGTCACCAAGGATGGTGTGACGGTCGCGGAGGAAGTCGAACTTCGAGACCGGTTCGAAAACATCGGCGCGAAGCTGGTAAAAGAAGCTGCCAGCAAGACCTCCGACGTCGCCGGCGACGGCACGACGACCGCGACGGTGCTCGCCGAAGCGATCTTCAAGGAAGGTTTCAAGGCCATCAGCTCCGGCACCGACGCGATGGCGCTCGCCCGCGGCGTCCGCAAGGCGGTCGAAGCGGTGACCGCTGACCTCATGAAGCAGTCGCGCAAGATCAAGGGCAAGGACGACATCCAGTCCGTCGCCACCATCAGCGCCAACAACGACCCCGAAATCGGCAAGATCATGGCCGACGCGTTCGAGAAGGTCGGCAAGGACGGCGTCATCACGGTTGAAGAAGGCAAGAGCCTGAACACCGAAGTCGATGTCGTCGAAGGCATGCAGTTCGATCGCGGCTTCCTGAGCCCGAACTTCATCACCAACCCGGACGACATGTCGGTCGAACTGGAAAAGCCACTCATCCTCGTCCTCGAAGACAAGATCAGTGCTGCCGCCAAGCTCATTCCGCTTCTGGAGAAGATCCAGAAGGTGAAGAAGCCGCTGCTCATCATCGCCGAAGACATCGAAGGCGAAGCTTTGGCGACCCTGGTCGTGAACAAGCTGCGCGGCATCCTGAATGTCGCCGCGGTGAAGGCGCCCGGTTATGGCGATCGTCGCAAGGCGATGCTCGAAGACATCGCCATCCTCACCGGCGGCAAGGCGATCATGAAAGACCTGGGGATCGAACTCGATAAGATCGAACTCGACCACCTCGGAACCGCCAAGAAGATCACCATCGACAGCGACAACACCACGATCATCGAAGGTGCCGGCGAGACGAAGGACATCCAAGGCCGGATCGAACAGATCCGCCGTGAGATCGACATCACCACCAGCGACTACGACCGCGAGAAGCTCCAGGAACGCCTGGCCAAGCTGTCCGGCGGCGTCGCCATGATCCAGGTCGGGGCGGCGACTGAAGTCGCGATGAAGGAAAAGAAGGCGAGAGTCGAAGATGCCCTGCACGCCTGCCGTGCCGCTGTCGAAGAAGGCATCCTCCCCGGCGGCGGCGTCAGCGTCATCCGCGCCGCGGCCAAGGTGCTCGACGGCGTCAAGAAGAAGGCCATCAATGAAGACCAGGCCATCGGCGTCGATATCGTCCGCCGGGCGGTCGAGGCCCCGCTCAAGCAGATCTCCGAAAACGCCGGCGTGGACGGCTCGGTCGTCGCGCAGAAGGTCAAGGAGAGCAAGGAAGTCAACTTCGGCTACAACGCCCTCACCCACGAGTACGGCGACCTGCTGAAGATGGGCGTGATCGTGCCGACGAAGGTCGAACGGTCGGCGCTCCAGAACGCCGCCAGCGTCGCGGGGCTGCTGCTGACGACGGATGCGGTGGTGAGCGAGATCAAGGAAGAGAAGGAGCCGGCGGGCGGGGGCGGGCATCATCACTGATTGAGCGG
>JBBQQZ010000176.1:0-7644 GCA_038215325.1 Tepidisphaerales bacterium
ATTGCGGTGACCGAGCCGGTCGCCGAGGACGACGTCGTCTCGATGAAGATGATCCAACCCGCGGTGCCCGCAGCAATCGACGACTGGGAACCGCTCCCGCCGCTATTGCGGATGGCGCAGGACGAAGTGCAGGAAGAAATCGGCACGGGTATTCAATCCGTTTCCAAGATCGAAGCACCTGAGTTGGAAATCCATGCCAAGCAATCGGCCGAACCGATTCGCATGACGTGGGATCCCGCGGCGGTTGATGCGGTCGATGTTCTAGCGCCAACGGAAATCGAACCCCCCGAAGCGCCAAGCGCGTTCATGGCACCGCCGGTCGTGATCCTGAAGAAAGAGCCCGAACTTGCGCCCGAGCCTGACTCCTCCGCGATCGTGAAAGCACCCGAGCAACCGACTGGCCCGACCGGTTCGTGGTGGACGATCCCGCTAATGTGCGTCGGCATCGCAACGCTCGCCTGTGCGGTTCTCGTTCCCGCCGCCGATGAGAATCGTCGGTCGGTGCATGAGCTTGCGAAGATCGAGCGGGACGTGACGTATTTTGAGCAGCAGTCGGACGTGAATAAGCAGTTTTTGGAGCACGTGAGTACCGACCCAACGTTGGCCGAGCGATTGGCGTTGCGCCAGTTAAGGCTGACGCGCGTGGCATCGCGGGTGGTGCAGATGCCGCGTCGGGATGACCCGTTCAGCATGTCGCCTTACGCGCTGGTGACGATCGACCCACCAACGCCGATGCCGGCGTACCGTCCGCTGGCGGGATTCATCAGCACGTACTTTCTCGATACCAAGGGGCAAATCTACCTCGCCGGCCTCGGCGTGCTCTTGACCGCCGCAGGCGTAATTTTGGGCGGCGGAGCGGGGAAGCCAATGCCGAATATCGAATGATGAATGTCGAATGGAAAGTCATCGCCTTCATTCGACATTTGACACTCGACATTCGACACTCTGACCATGCTCCGCGCCCTCGCCATCGAAACCTCTGGCCGAATCGGCTCTGTCGCACTGGTCGAAAATGACCGGGTCGTCGCGGCAGAGTCGTTCGCGCACGGACTTCAGCACGCGGCCACGGTACTGCCGATGATCGACCGGCTGACGCGTGCGCGCGGGTGGTCGCCGAAGCAGATCGATCACGTCTACGTCTCGGCCGGGCCGGGGTCGTTCACGGGGCTGCGGATCGGGATCACGCTGACCAAGACGCTGGCGCTCGCAACCGGCTGCAAGATCGTGGCCGTGCCGAGCACGCGCGTGTTGCTAATGAATGTGCCGGAATCCGCTCGCGAAGTGATCATCGTGCTCGACGCCAAGCGTGGGCAGATCTTCACCGCGCGGTTCACGCGCAATCCGGGGACGCACATCAGCGATCTGAAGAATGCCTGGATCGAGAACGAACGCGAACATCTCGACACCCTCGCCGCTATCCTCAACCGCGCCGGCCGGCCGGTGCATTTGATCGGCGAGGGAATTCCGTACCACCGCGATTCGATCCCCGACATGCCGCAGGTGATTGCGACCGACGAATCGACCTGGCGCGCCCGCGCCGAAGCCGTCGCGATGATCGGCGCGGATATGGCGAAGTCGCAGATGTTTACCGATCCGCTGACGCTCATCCCCATCTATGTGCGGCTTCCCGAGGCCGAAGAGAAGCGGCTAATTGCCGAAGGCAAGCTGCCGACGAGTATTTAGGCAAGATTGCGCGAATTGACGCACTGCCTCTTTATTCAGCGGAAAGGGATGGCATTTCTGGGGCTTGTTGCCTACAATTTCATCATGCAAGTCGATCTGCCGCCTGCTACACAAGCAGACCCTCCGCAATCTGTTGAAAATCTGGCCGTCTTGGGGGAGATCGGGCAGATTCTGTCGTCGTCGCTGGAACTGCGGGACGTCTTCGGGCGGATCATGCAGTTGATCAGCCTAAAATTGCAGATGCACCGCGGCACGCTTGTGCTGCTGGATGAATCGACCGGCCGGATGCGCACCGAGGCGGCGATCGGGCTGTCGCAGGAGGATATCGAGCGCAACAAGTACGCACTCGGCGAAGGTGTTACCGGCATGGTCGTCGCCACCGGCAGGGCGCGCGTTATCGCGGACGTGCGAACCGAACCCGACTTCCTCAACAAAACCCACCGCGTCGACCTCGAAAGCACCGGCGGGGCGGTCAGCTTCTTCTGCGTCCCAATCCGCATCGAAGGACGCGTCGCCGGGGCGCTGGCGATCGACAAACCCTTCGTCAGCGAAGTGCGCCTCGAAGAAGACCGCCGTTTCCTTGAGATCATCAGCGCGTTCTTCGCCCAGGCGATCCAGATCAACCGCATGGTGATGCGGCAGAAGGAAGAACTGCTCGAAGAGAACGCCCAATTGCGCGCCCAAGTGCGCGATCGCTTCCGCTTCGAGAACATCATCGGCGACTCACCCGCGATGCACGACGTCTTCAGCGTCGTCGGCCAGGTCGCCAACAGCCGCGCGACCGTGCTGCTGCTGGGTGAAACGGGCACCGGGAAGGAAATGATCGCCAAGGCGATCCACTACAATTCGCCGCGCAAGGACAAGCCGTTCATCCGCGTGAATTGCGGCGCCCTCACCGGCACGCTGCTGGAATCCGAGCTGTTCGGGCACGTGAAGGGCTCGTTCACCGGCGCGATCAAAGACAAGATGGGCCGTTTCGAAGCCGCCGACGGCGGGTCGATCTTCCTCGACGAAATCGGCACGATGGAGCCGCAGTTGCAGGTCAAACTGCTTCGCGTGCTCCAGGAGCGCGAATTTGAGCGCGTCGGCGATACTGCGGTGGTGAAGGTGGACGTGCGCGTGATCGCCGCCACCAACGTCGATCTACAGGAGGAAGTTGCCAAGAGCAAGTTCCGCGAAGACCTGTTCTACCGCCTTAACGTGGTCAGCATTTACTTGCCCCCTTTGCGCAATCGCCGCGAGGATATCCCGCGTCTGATCGACTACTTCCTCGACAAGTACAACGTCGTCAACGGCCGACAGTTAAAGAAGATCAGCCGCGAGATGCTCAACGTGCTGATGCGCTACCCGTGGCCGGGTAACGTGCGCGAACTTGAGAATGCGATCGAGCGCGCCGTCGTGCTGAGCAATCACGAAGAGTTTATCGAAGAACTACTGCCGCTGAGCGTGCGCATGTTCGCCCAGCAGCGCCGCAGCAGCCCGACGAGCGAGAGCATCGAAAGTCTCACGCGACGATTGGCCGATCAGGCGATCCAGGAATACGAGATGCGCGAGGGCGAGATTTACCAACTCGTCATCGACCAGATCGAATACGCCCTCATCGACCGCGCGCTTGGCCGCTGCGGCAACGTGAAGACTAAAGCGGCGGATTTCCTGGGCATTAATCGCAATACGCTGAATAAGAAGGTCAAGGACTTGGGCATCGAAGCGGTGGATTAAGCAGCGGAGGCGTTCGATGGGCCTGTTCGACTTCCTTTTCCGCCGCAATCCCACCGCCGACTGGCGCGAGACGGTCGCAGCGACTGCGGTCGACATCACGGGTTGCCAGGTCATGGGCAAAGGCTTCCGCTCTCGCACCGCCGATTTTGCGGCGCTCGGGCCGGCGTCAAAATGGCCCGCCAAGAACGGCTGCGGCATGCTCGTCTACCCGCCCAAGGGACTGCAGCTTGATTTCGAGTACGACCAGTTCGTCGGCGTCACGATTACGCTGCTCCGGCTTCCGTACGAACAGGATCCTGCCGCCAAACCGTTTCAGGGCAGACTCACACGCGCTGGCACGCCGCTGCAGTTTGGCGCGGGCGCAAGCGAGGCGGAGATCGTGGAAGCCTTCTGCTCGCCTCACGCACGCGATGAAGACGACGAGGAAACGATCCTGAAGTACGAGTTCGGGAACGTGGTGCTCGAATTTGAACTGTTCAAAGCGCAGGGGCTGGGCGTCATCAACGTTTTCTGTGAAGGCGACGTCAAACCGCTGTAGGTCGCAGCCGCATCATGAGGATGCAAGCGATGGGTTCGATCTACCCTCTGAGCAAGTCGTCGCGAACTCGACGTTTCGCTCGTTCTGCATCTCACGCTCCCCGTTCGACACCGGCGGATCAGTCCGCAGGTTTGGTCGTCGCGTCATCGCTCGGCGGGAGTGCGGTGCGCATCTTCACTCGCATTTCTAGCGTGTTCTTCACTTCGTTGAAGTCCTTGTACTTGCTTGCCTCGACATCGGGCAGCATGTCGGTCATCACTTCGCCGAGCGCCTTGCGGAACAGCAGTACCTCATCGACCGCGTCGGTTCCGTACATCGACGCCAGATCGACTTTCCACCGCCCGTCGACTTTCTTTAACTGTACGGGTTCGGTGCTGAGTCGGGTATTAAGCGTGGCGGTTTCACCGTCGATTTTCACGTCGGCGTCGTCGATCGCCTTGAGCATTTCCGGCGTTCCGTCTGCCAGTTCCTTTGCAGACGCAGGGTAGGATTTGATGCAGGCGGCTTTGAACTTCTTTTCGATCGGCGCGTAGGCGATCTGGCTGTCGAGGAGCTGGTCGTGCTTGGCGGAGGCGATGACGGAGTTTTTCAGCGTCGCCGCGTCTCCGTCCGCAAGCGCCTTGGTGTAGGTGCGAAACGCGCCCTTCGGCGTCGCGTAATCCGCGTCCGCCATCACCAGCGACGCCATCAACCCGACCGCCACGACCGTCATTGCTCGATAGTTCATTCTTCAAATCTCCGCGAAACATCATGCTATCCGCTGATACTACCATCCGCGAGTCCGCCGCGTTGCAGCCGCGGGCCAATTCGCTTCGGTCAATGAAAATTTCGCGACGTGAACTCGTACCCGCGGATCAGGTCGGAGCGGTCGTGCAGGCGTTTGGCCATGACGTGGATGACCTGGCCTTGGCGTTCGACGTATCCGTCGGCCTGCATGAGCGCGGCGTGGCGGGCGATGGGTTGGTAGCGTTCGAAGATGTCCGGGCGAACGATGAGATTGACGATGCCGGTTTCATCCTCCAGCGTGACAAACACAATCCCCGACGCCGTCCCCGGCCGCTGGCGGATCAGCACCAGGCCGGCGACGTGAACCCACTTGCCCCGGTTCGTCGCCTGCAACTGCGCCGACGTGATGATCTTTTGCTTCGCCAGCGTCTCCCGGACCAACGACACCGGATGCGCCTTGAGCGACAGCCCGCTGGTGGCGTAATCGGTCATCACCTCCTGGCCGAGCGGCATGTCGGGGAGATCGGGATGCGAAGAAGCAAGAAAAGCCGGATCCACGAATCTGCACGAATCGACACGAATGGCAGAAAGAGGTTTAGCCACCGATGGGGCACCGATGAACACCGATGAAGAATTCATTTCTGATCTTATCGGTGTGCGTCGGTGTACATCGGTGGCCAATTCTGCATTTCCGATTCGTGTCGATTCGTGCAGATTCGTGGATCCATCACCGCATTTCTCCGTGTCTCCCTGTTTCCGTGGTGAATCCCATTTTTCGATCAGCGCGAACGCCTTCGAAATACACGTCAGCATCCCCAGCGCCAGGCAATCGACCTTTAGCAAACCGGCGGCGTCGATGTCGTCTTTGTCCCATTCGATGACGGTGCGGCCGGGCATGGCGGCGTTTTCGATGGGGACCATTTCGCACAGCGGCGTGTGGGTCATGACCATCCCCCCGACGTGCTGGCCGAGGTGGCGGGGGAAGCCGAGCAGTTCCTTGGCGATAAGGAGGATGCGCTGGACGTTGGGGTCATCCGGATCGAGGCCCGCCTCGCGCACCTGCATTTTCGTTAGCACGCCGCGATCCCACCAACTGAGCTTGCGTGACATCTGCTCGACCATGTCCAGGCTCAGCCCCAGCGCCTTGCCGACATCGCGGATCGAACTGCGGCCGCGATAGCTGATGATCTCGGCACACATCCCCGCGCGATCCCGACCATACCTGCCGTAGATGTACTGGATCACCTCCTCCCGACGCTCGTGTTCAAAATCCACATCGATATCCGGCGGTTCATTCCGCGCGGCGCTGATGAACCGCTCGAACAGCAAATCAATCTGCACCGGATCAACGCTTGTCACGCCGATGCAGTAGCAGACCACGCTATTGGCCGCCGATCCGCGGCCCTGGCAGAGGATGTCGCGCGAGCGGGCGAACTTCACCACGTCGTAAACCGTCAGGAAATACGCCTCGTAATGCAGTTGGGCGATGAGCTTGAGTTCGCGATCGATCGCCTGGCGAACCTTCTCGGGCACGCCATCGGGATATCGCGCCTGCGCGCCGTCCCAGGTGATCTGGGTGAGATATTCGAGCGTCGTGTAGCCTTGGGGGACGAGTTCGTGCGGGTATTCGTATTTCAGTTCGTCCAGCGAAAACGTGCAGTCGGCCGCGATCTGATTCGCGCGGGCGATCGCTTCCGGACACGCCGCGAAAAGACGGTGCATCTGTGCCGGCGTCTTCAGACATCGCTCGGCGTTGGCGAACAGCTTGTACCCGGCCTGGTCGATCGTCGTCTTCTCCCGCACGCACACCAGCACGTCCTGAAGAGGCCGCCGCGCCGGATCGTGGTAGTGGACGTTGTTGACCGCCACGAGCGGAACGCCGATCTCTTGCGCCAGTTGCCTTCGATGCGACAGATGCGACTCGTTGTCGACGCCGAACGTCTGGCTGACGGTGAGGGAGAGGCGGTCTCCCAAGGCGCGCTTCAACTCGTCGAACTCGGATTGACCACCGAGACGCTCAGGCGCGGAGAAAATTGGATCCACGAATCTGCACGAATCGACACGAATGGCAGAAAGAGGTTTAGCCACCGATGGGGCACAGATGCACACCGATGAAGAATTAGTTTCTGATCTTATCGGTGTGCATCGGTGTACATCGGTGGCCAATTCTGCATTTCCTATTCGTCTCGATTCGTGCAGATTCGTGGATTCAACCTCTGCGTCTTCGCGTCTCGGCGGCCAGTGATCGATCGCGACGATCAGCCCGTCCGCATGATCGAGAAACTCTTTGACCGAGAGCTGAAACTCTCCCTTCCCCACGCGCGATTTTCCCAAGGTCAGCAGCCGGCAGAGATTCGCGTAGCCGGCGCGGTCCTTGCACCAGACGAGCAGTTCAATTCCCTCGGCCAGCGTCACCCGCGACCCGACGATCAACTTCAGCTTTGCCTCTTTCGCCGCGACGTGCGCGCGGACGATGCTGGCGAGCGTGTTGCGGTCTGTGATCGCCACCGCGCGATACCCCAACCGCGCCGCAGCGTTCACGCACTCGTCAGGATGGCTCGCGCCACGCAGGAACGAAAAGTTTGTCGTCACGTCCAACTCGGCGTACGCCATTTCGTCAGGCTGAACCGGAACAGGCGTGATCCGCTCGCGAAGTTTGTGCAGGGGAGATTCAGGCATGTACGCAAAATGTTAGGGTATTGTAGCGAGGCACCCGATTGCAAGCGAGCGGAAAATCGGCCGGCACGATTCAGATGGAAGTGCATATTAGTAAGGCAGTTACAGCAGTCTTAGCGCGGCTATCAGCGCGGATCCGTCGTCGGCGTACGATGATGCGGGAGCAGGCAGCGGGGCTTCGTGATACCGCATCTGTGAGCCAAGGCGCAGCGAACCAAAATCCCGATCGATCCCCAGCACCTTCGCCGGCGCCAGCGTCGTGCGGTAGAGCGCCTCGGCGGGAGTCGCGCGCGTCGTGAACG
>JBBQQZ010000177.1:0-7638 GCA_038215325.1 Tepidisphaerales bacterium
CGGAAGAAGTCGGAGCTGGTCGAAGCGCTGGCGACGCTCTTCACCGACGCCGCGGAGGAACGGTTGGACGAACCGAATCTGGCCCAGCGCGCCAATGACTGGCTGCCGGTGAACCTTCGGGCGGAAGCCGAGGAATCGGCACCGAAGGCGGACGGCCAGCGCCGGTGATTCAGGTATCTACCAAAAAAAGGCCGGGCCGGGCGATTACGCCCGGCCCGGCTTTTTCCTGTGCGAGTTCGGTGCGCGCTGGTCGTGCGCGCAGTCGGCATGAGCTTGCGACCGAATCGAATACGTGGCGCGACAACAGAGTCTGATGCTCTCCCCGGCTGCCAATCTTCGGCGCGTGATGCTTTCAAGGCTGCATACGTAATCACGCGCATCCTCCAATTGAACTTGCCCCCGAGCGCGCGCCGTCTCGCCCCATCCTCACGTTCATCATGAGCGATTTAACTCGACCGACAGGCGGTCAGATCAAGTTTGAGGCTTCCCCTTACGTCTCCCCAAAGGAACTCCAAGTCCGCTGGCGATGCTCGCGATCGAGCGTGGATCGTGTCGCCCGCCGCGCCGGGCTGACGCGACTGTGCATGGGTGAAGGGCGCAATGGCATGGTTCGCTACATCCGGGAGGAGGTGGAAGCCTATGAAGCACGGCGGCGAGTCTGAGCCACCCGCCGCACAACATCACCATTCCCGCAAGGCTGCCCCGGCTCGGAAAATCGCAAGTCCCGCCGGGGCAGCCGCGTTGCTATAGGTAACGTTCACCGACCGACTGATCAGTCCTCATCCGGTGACGCGCGCGGGTGTGGGTGGTATCGCGTTGTCCCCGAACTCCACCGTCGTGGTTAGCGACTCCGGCAACAGCGCCGCGTAGTGACGCCGACAAATCTCCGGCGAGTTACCCATCAACGTCGCGATCTTGTAAAGCGATTCGCCCTTCATCGCGAGTTGGCTGCCGAACGTATGGCGGTAGGTGAGACAACTCCACCAGTCCGCCAAGCTCTTGCACGAGTTGGCATCTCGCAGCGCCGCGGAGAAGTTGTCCGGGTCCCATCGTTTGCCTTCAGGCGATGGGAACAGCCAAGGCGACTTTCCCGCGCGCAGACGCTGCCGGTCCAGGTAAGGCCGCAGCCGGCTGCTGATCGGCACGGCGCGATTGGTCTTGGTCTTCGGCTCCCATGCCGCGCCGTCCACTTTCTTCGCCCGGACGCGGATCAGGCCGTACGGTTTGGCATCCCAGTCGATGTCATCGTGCGTGAGCCAAAGCAGTTCCTCGCGGCGAAGGCCCGCGTAGATGTACGTCGCCGCCATCGCTTGCAGCCGAGGATTGCCCGCCAAGGCATCGATCTGCTGGTCGATCTGCTTGATCGTCAGGAATCGGATGACGGGCGCCGGCTCGCGACGGCGTTCCACACTGGCCGCCGGATTCGCACCGCCGGGCAACCGGACGCCGCGCTGCGCGGTCGCCCAGTTGAAAAGACGCGTCAGAATCTCGCGGTAGCGGTTGGCCGTCTTCGGGGCCAAGCCGCGTTCACGCACCCGGCCGTCGATGAAGACGGCGACGTCGGCCGTTGTCACCTGCTCCAGATACGGCGATTCAATGACGGTTGCCTTGCGTCGGCGGTCCTGGCCCGGCTTCGGCGGCCGCTTCTTGGCCCCCGGGCTCGGCTTGCGGCTGGTGATCGTCAATGCGTCGCACACTGGGCCGAAGACGTCTCGCAAATAGTAAATGTCGGTCTGCGCGGATTTGCCCGTTTTTACGGTGCGGACATATTCGACATAGGCGGTCAGCAGTTCCGGCAGCGACGTGCGCGTCGGCAGCGGCGACGTCTCGCCCGTTGCGCGTGCCGAGTCGAACTGCCGAAGCTTTTCGCGTGCGATCTGGTAGCTATCGGTTTCGAGGTTGACGCGTTTCTGTTTGCGGCCGGGCAGGTAATACTGGAGGTAATAGGTGCCGCCGCGCTTCTTGAGACTGGCCATCGTCCGTTCTCCCGTGGGAGGGTTCGACTCTGGCAAGTCCCTTTTCGGCGTCGCCGTGCCCGGTAGGGTACAAAGTAGGGTACAACCGGGCGATTTCGGCAATCAAAAAGGGACTTGCGTTGCACGCAAGTCCCTTTGAGATAACAAGTAGCGGGGGGAGGATTCGAACCTCCGACCTCCGGGTTATGAGCCCGACGAGCTACCAGGCTGCTCTACCCCGCGATTGAAGAGGCAATCATACCCCATGCAGGTCGTACGTCAAGGCATCGCAAGGAGTTCGGTGAAATCGCATACCGCGGGGCGCGGCGGGCGGGAGGGGTCGCGAGCGATCCGGCGATACGAATGTTGCGGGACGCAGCCGCACTTGGCGTTAGCCTTTCGCGGTCACGAAGTCGATTTCGGGGATCGCCGGGACGATGCCCATGTCGGCGCCGGCTTTGAGCAATTTGGTGATCGCCTCTCGGCCGCGCGGGCCGTAGTCGATGGTCCAGTGGTTGACGTACATGCCCACGAACTGGTCTGCCAGTTCCGGGTTCAGATCGCGGCCGAACTGTAGCGCGTATTCGACCGCCGGTTTGCGGTGGTCGAGGCTGTACTGGATCGACGCGCGGATGACGTCGGTAATGGTCTGACACGCCTGCGTGCCCAAATCCTTGCGGACGACATTTCCGCCCAGGGGCAATGGCAGGCCAGTCTTGGTCTGCCACCACACGCCCAGGTCGACGACCAGGTGCAGGCCCATTTTCTGGTACGTAAGCTGGCCTTCATGGATGAGCAAACCCGCGTCAAACCTGCCCGACTGAACGGCCGCGGGGATTTCGTCGAACATGACGACTTCGTATTCAAACGCAGGTGGTGGGTTGTTGGTCGTGGGTCGGCTGGAATCCGACTTCTGACCTGCGGCCTCCGACCCGCGTCCCAGCAGCAGTTGCAGGGTGAGGAAGGCCGTCGTCAGTTTGCCGGGGATGGCGATTTTTTTGCCGCGCAGGTCGTCGATGGTCATCGGCGAGCGCGTGACGACCATCGGCCCGTACCCGTCGCCCATGCTGCTGCCGCAGCTCATCAGGGCGTATTTGTCGGAGACGTAAGGGAAGGCATGGATCGAGATCGCGCTGACTTCCAGCTCGCCTTTCATCGCACGTTGGTTCAGCGTCTGGATGTCCTGTAGCGTGTGGTGGAACTTGAACCCGCCGACGTCGATCAAAGGCGGGTTCTGCGCCATCGCGTAGAACATGAACGCGTCGTCAGGATCGGGGGAGTGGCCAAGATGGATGATGCGGTCGGACATAGTTAAGGACGATAGCGAGAACCCCGCCGCGGACAACCCTCCGGCCGGGTTCCGGTAGTTTTGAATCATGTGACTCGGGCCTGGAATGGGACACAGATCGCACAGATGCTCAAGGATGGGCACGGATAAAATGAAAGCCGGTGGGATGCACTGAACCGCCAATCGCCTGATTGTGCTTACCGGTCGGTTGATTCAGGACAAATCGATCAAGCCATGGGCAATTATCTGTGCAAATCCGCAGCCCTCTGGGCGATCTGTGTCCCATTCCATCCCCCGCTCTCGGATCGTCCCGCTAACTCCTATCGGAGTTTCTGCTATACTTGCCCGCCCTATGCGATTGACGTATCTCGACAACAACGCCACCACGATGCCCGCGCCGGAAGTCGTCGCGGAGATGACGAAGTATCTGACCGACGTCTGGGCCAATCCGTCGTCCGCCCACCGGTTCGGGCAGAAGGCGCGGCATGGCGTGGATATCGCGCGACAGCAACTTGCGGACCTGGTCAATGTCGATGCCAATGACATCTGGTTCGCAGGCGGCGGGACGGAGATCGTCAACACGCACATCCGCACGCTGCTGGCGATGCGGGGAGCGCGCAAGAAGATCATCACCAGCACCGTCGAACATTCGGCCACGCGGGAACTGTCGCTGCAACTGGAACACGAGGGGTATGAACTCGTCCGCATCGAAGTCGATCGCCAGGGCGAACTCGATCTCGTGCAACTCATCGACAAAGTAGACGACGAGACGGCGATGGTTTCGATGATGTGGGCGAACAATGAAACCGGCGTGATTTTCCCGATCGACCAGATCGTCGCGATCTGCCACGCCGCCGGCGTGCCGTTCCATACGGATGCCACGCAGGCGGTGGGCAAGGTGCCGACCGATTTCCGCGCCGCCGGCGTGGATTGCGCGACGTTTGCGTCGCATAAATTCCACGGGCCCAAGGGACTCGGGATCGGCTACGCCCGCAAGGGGTTGCGGATCCGTCCGATGATCTTCGGCGGCCCGCAGGAGCGCGGCCGGCGCGGGGGGACGGAAAACGTGCCGGCCATCGTCGGAGCAGGCATCGCCGCGGAACTGGCAAAGGCGGCGCTGGCGGATGCGCCCAAGATCGCCGTGATGCGCGATCGGTTGGAAAAATCGATCCTCGAAACGATCCCCGATGCGCACGTCAACGGCAGCCGCGTACATCGCACGCCGAACACCACCAACATCGGCTTCGCGCGATTGCAGAGCGAAGCGATCCTGCTGCTGCTCAGCGAGCAAGGCATCTGCGCCAGCGCCGGGGCCGCGTGCTCCAGCGGGTCGCTGGAACCGTCGCACGTGATGCGCGCGATGAAAGTGCCCGACATCATCGCCCATGGCGCGATCCGCTTCAGCCTCAGCCGGTACAGCACGGATGAAGACGTCGATGTGACGCTGAAGGTGTTGCCGAGCGCGATCGACAAGCTGCGAGCGGTGTTGCCTGTGTCGGTGGCGTAGGCCATCAACTGCGGCGTTTAGGGAGCGTTAGCTTCACCAAGTCTAGTCAAGCGTTCATCTCCGGCGCATCGGCGCGAAAGTGCCTTCCATCTACGGTCCCGGCGACGACGAGTGGTACACGCGACGGCGTTCCAACGCCGATTCACACGAGTTCGGTGAGGATGGTTTCGATGCTGACCAGGTCGTCGTCTTCGTTCTCGCGAAGCGCCGAATCGATTCCTGCACCGCCATCGAGGGTGTTGAGGGAGTCGGAGACGAAGCCGGGCGTACCGGCGACGAGCAGGTCGTCGCCTTGGTTGCCGAGCAGCGTATCGGCACCTGCGCCGCCGACGAGGACGTCGTTGTGTCCGCCGCCGGTGAGATGGTCGTTGCCGTCCTGACCGAAGAGCCGATCGGCACCCCCGCCGCCGTCGATGAGGTCGTCGCCCGCCCCGCCGCGGAGGGTGTCTTTGCCGAGCCCGCCTGCCAGCACGTCGCTGCGAATCCCGCCGACGATCGAATCATTCCCGTCGCCGCCGAGGATGGTGTTGTTGCCGACGCCGTCCTTGCCGATGTCGTTGCCGGCACCGAGATCGAAGTAGTCGTTGGCGGTCTCACCCATGCTCACCGGGCCCGATTCACCGGCGACGATATCGTTTCCGTCGCCGGCGAAAACGCGATCGCTGCCAGGGCCGGGGACGATGTAGTCGTCGCTGCCGCCGGTGGAGGTGATGGTGTCGTTTCCGCTGCCGCAAAGCACGGTGGCGCTGATCGACGCGTTGATGTTGATGACGCTGGCCGGCTGGGATCGCGTGTCCACGTTGGCCTGTTCGCCGGTGATCGACAGCACCACGCTCCCCGATCGCCCGAGGTAGCTTCCGCCGCCGACGATATCGACGGTGTTGACGTCGTCCGACGCGGCGTCGAGGTTCGATGTGCTCAGCGCGGTAACGTTGGCACCGCCGGCGGTGTCGGTCAGGCGGTTGTCGCCTTCGCCGAGCGCGACTTCATCGCGGCCGTCGCCGGGTTCGACAAGATCATCGCCGTAGCCGGCGTCGAGCGTGTCGTTCTGCGATGTGCCGCGCAGCGTATCGTTGCCGTCGCCGCTGGTCACCTGCATGGGGATCACCAGATCGGCGCGAACGAACCTGGAGTAGACGACGTCATCGCCGCCGAAGGTTTCGACATAGATCGACGTGACGGTATCGAGTGGCTGATCGACGATCAGCCCGCCGATATAGACGACATAGCGGTTGTGCGTGCCGGCTGCGGCGACGGCGATCGCATCATCGCCTGCGGTGCCGTAGATGGAAACCGCGCCGGTGTCGGATTGATCGACATCCGGCCTCGCGTTGATCCGGCCGATGCCGGTCGGCTCAAGCGTGCCGGCTTGCTTCGTCCGGGCCAGCATCGTGCCATCGGATAACTCGCCGAGCAGCGCTCCCACCATCCCCGGCGCTTCGGCGAAGCCATCCTCATCGAACGACGTATCAGGCGTGCCGTCGGGGCTGACGCGAGCGATCCGGTCGGCCATGTGCAGCGTGACCGTCCCGTCAGGACGAACGAGAAACCCGCGGATCGCGTAATCATGCAGATCGGTGCCCATCGGCAACACGGCGCCATGGTTGCCGAAGCTTCGATCACTGCGGCCGCGCGCGTCGTAGCGAAGCAGGCGAGGAGTCGCGGTGGGGTCGGAGGAATCGTTGCGCAGCAGTTGCCCGATCACAAGCCGGCCTTGCGCGTCGAGGCCCAGGTTCTGAGCCCGAAAATCGCCGCCGAATGCGGCGCGGAGATACAACTGGCCGCTGGTGGCGTAGGTGGTGTCGATCGCGCCGGCAGTAGTAAAGCGCGTCACGTTGACGTTGCCGGAACTGTCGCCGAAATCAAACGTCTTTACGATCCCCACCATCGGCCGCCCACCCGGCGCCAGGCCGAGCCACTGCTCGGTGTCGGAGGCGAGATTCGCGTCGATTGCCGACCGATCGTTGATCGTCACCACGCCCGCCTGCCCGAACGATGCGTCGAGTTGCCGCGCGGGCGTCAGTTTGATCAGCCGCACGCTGTTGTAATACCGGTGGCTGCGGCCACTGTCGGGGATCTCGAACGAGTGCGAGTATTCCACGAGCACGAACATCGAGCCATCGGCGTCGATGGCGGCGCTTTGGGTGGCGATCTTGAACGTTGGGATCGACGCGTTCCAGGCCAGCGGGATCGTGACGACACCATGCTTGCCGAATCGCGCATCCGGCGTCCCGTCGCGGGTGAGTCGGCAAACCACCAGCGACTGGTCGTGATCACTAAACAGCATCGCCCGGCCGGCATCATCAACCATCGTGAAGTCGTATTTCGCCTGCTGGCTGAACGGCTTGAATGACGGATCGAGCGTCCCGTCGGCCTGATACCGCTTGACGGCGCTCACCTCCTCGGCACTTGCCTGCGTGACGTAGGCCCGATCGGCGTGAATGCCGATGAGCCCCGCCCCGATCGTGCCTGCAAGTCGTCCGTCCGTACCCCATGCAATGTCCGGCGCATACGCCGCCAACATCCGCCGCGCGTCCAGCCGCTCCATCGTCATATGCGTTCCCCGCATTCGTTAAGATTCCGCCAACGCATAGTCTGAGCAGCCTGCTCTTACGTTGCAATAAAAATCTGCGACACTGCGATCAAATGTCGCGCTCCGCGACAACATGTCACAGTCTCACTCTCTCTGGCAATCCTCGCCTTCCTTCGGCAGTACGGAAGCGCCGGAAGCGGGCGGGCGGTTGCCGCAGGCGTAGCCGTTATCGCTTTGAAATCTCGACGAAATAGATCGGCTGTTTTCTCTTTAGGAACCGCTGTTCGTAGGTCGTGATCTGCCCCGCAAACGCCCTGTTCTTCGTGTGACCAATCGCGACGGGGTCGTTCCAGAA
>JBBQQZ010000178.1:0-7563 GCA_038215325.1 Tepidisphaerales bacterium
ATCTTCGACGAAGCCCACACGCTCGAAGACGTCGCCGGGCAGCACTTCGGGCTGAGGCTGTCGGATGCGTCGGTCAAGTATCAACTTCGCAGCCTGTACGACCCGCGCAAGGGCAGCGGCGTGCTCAGCTCCCACGGCGCGGCCGCGAACGAGGCGATCCGATGCGTGATCGAGTTGGGGGACGTCGTTGACACCTTCTTCGACCGCGTCGCCTGGTGGCAGGAAACCCACGGCCGCGCGAATGGCCGGATCCATGAGCCCGGCGTCGTACCGAACGACCTGTCTCCCAAACTGAACGACCTGGCGAAGTACCTGAAAGAGATGCTTACCAAGCTTCAAGACAACGAAGAAGCGATCGGCGAGATCGGCAACCTCGCCGCCAAGGTCGGGGGCATGGCCGAGACGATCCAGGTGATGCTGACGCAGTCGATGCCGGACGCGGTGTACTGGTTCGACGTCAGCAAACGCACGCCGCGCCGCGTGAATCTGCACGCCGCGCCGATCGACGTCGCGGAAGGATTGCGGCAACAACTGTTCGCCAAAGTCCCCCGCGTGATCCTGACCAGCGCCACCCTGGCGACGGCGGGGGAGGGGCGTGCGCCCAGGAAACCTGCCCCCAGTAGCACGGGCGTCCCGCCCGTGTCTTCCGCTGAAGCCAAGTTCCGCCATGGCGCGAGGCTTCCCCATCTCACCCAAACCGGAGGCATTTACGCGATCACGTTTCGCACAGCCGATTCACTGCCGGCCGAGGCGCTGGCTAAACTGAACGAGGAATTGAACGGCCTTCGCAATGTTCGACAGCGTGACGACGTCCGCGCCGCACGAATTGAGGAACTTCTTGATCGTGGCATGGGCGCACGCCTGCTCGCACGCGACGATGTCGCGACGATCATTCGAGATGCATTAATGCACTTCGATGAAGAGCGATATAGGCTCATGGCATGGTGCGTGATGCCGAATCACGTGCATGTGGTTTTGAGGCCGCTTGGGGTTCATGAATTGCCGCAGATCATGCACTCGATCAAGTCGTTCACTGCACATCGGATTAAGGGACTGGCAAACGTGTTGGAGTCGGTCTGGCAGCCGGAGTACTACGACCATCTCGTGCGAGATGCGGATGATCTGGAAGGTCAGGTGACATACGTGCAGGCGAATCCCGCGAAAGCGGGTCTCGTCGATTGGCGTTGGGTGGGCGTTGACGAGGATAGACTGGCGGCGGAGTACCATGGTATTGGGAACCACGGGCGGGACGCCCGTGCTACTGAAAAGCCGGCTCCGTCCAAGCCACCCGCAGACCCGCGGTTCACATTCATCCAGCGGCGGCTGGGGATCGATCGGGCGCAGACGCTGCATCTTGGTTCGCCGTTCGATTATGAGAATCAGGCGACGCTGTATATCGAGAATGATCTGCCCGACCCGTCGGACAACCTTCGCTTCCTCCCGGCGGCGTGTGAGAAAATCCTGCGCTACCTGGACATGACCAGCGGCGGGGCGTTTGTGTTGTTCACGTCTTACAAAATGCTCATCGACGCCGGAAACACGCTCAAGTACGACATCGAACAGCGACTGGGCCTGCCGCTGTTGGTGCAGGGGCAAAATGTCACACGCAAGATGCTGCTGGATCAGTTCCGCTCGCTGGACAACGCGGTGCTCTTCGGGACCAGTTCGTTCTGGCAGGGGATCGACGTGCAGGGGGAGAAATTGCGGAACGTGATTATCGTCAAACTTCCTTTTTCGGTGCCCGACGAACCGCTGCTCGAGGCCAAGCTCGACGCCATCCGAAAGTCCGGCGGCAACCCGTTCATGGAATTACAGGTGCCCGAGGCGATCATAAAATTGAAGCAGGGGTTCGGAAGGTTGATCCGGAGTCGGACCGATAAGGGAATCGTCGTTCTGCTCGACAATCGTGTGCGATCCAAGCGGTACGGGCCGCTGTTTTTGGAGAGTCTGCCCCCTTGTCGCGTCGTGGATGTGACATGATGTCGACGGAAGATAATGCATTGGCGCTTGACATGCCGAATCGACCCGTTTCAATACCCGCCAACCGACCAAGAAAGGTCGGCCGAGGTGTTTGGACGACGTGTCCTTCGCCGACAGGAGTTTGTTGCCGCACTCGATCCGTGTATAAGCGGCCAGTTCTGACATCGGAACCAACATGAACGCTCTGCTCGAACCTATCGCCATCGCCCCGAACGCAACGGATGAAGACACGTTGCTGGCGTCCCTCCGCCGCCTCGGCATCGACTCGATGCTTCACCCCGAAGCCGCCAAGCGCGCCAAGGGTGACGACGAAGACGAAGCCCCCGAAGACGAGGACGAAGAAGTCATCGACGACGGGAAAGAAGAAGCCGAGGAAGCCGGAGAAGAAGTCGAAGAAGAGGAAGAGGAAGAAGACGACGACCTCGATGAAGATGAAGACGAGGACGAGGACGACGACGATGACGAGGACGAAGAAGAAGACGACTACTACGACGACGATGATGACGACGATGACTTCGACGACGACGATGAAGACGACTTCGACGACGACGATTGATCGGTAACGATCCCGTCATGACCCAACGCAAACACCCCGGGCACTGCTCGGGGTGTTTGCGTTTTAATCGTTATTCGCCGCACCGAGGCGCGTCGCGACACGGGTGGATTTATCCCGCAACAATTTTTACCGACGTCACCTGTCCCATGAGAAAGCCTATCACCGCGCGCTGTCCCTCGGCCGGGGACGTGGTGAAGGCGTGGGCGGGGGCGCGGAGGATCGCTTCGGGCAAATCGCCTTCGGGCGTGTCGAGGCGGGAGATGAGAAGCTCGAAGTAGTTGTCGCCGTGGATCGCGTAGGGACGCGCTGCGACAATCTGCACCTGCCACGAACCAACCATGGGCGGCTTCATGTGGGCCTCAGTGGGCGAGGGGTTGGGCGAGGGGTTCGAGCAGCGGGCCGGCTTCAAGGATTTCGACGTTGGCGTAGTCGTCCAGGTTGAGGACGCTGATTTCGCCGTCGGTCTTGCGGAGTTCGATCCGGTCGAGCCAGAGGCGGTCGTCGCGGCTGTGGGCGTACCAGGAGCCGGTCGGCTCCTGCGTAAAGGAAACGATCGTGCCCTCCACCACGGCGGGCAGCGTGTAGTGGCGGGCCACGATCTGCTGCGTGACCCGCACCTTCGCCCCGGGGACTAGCAACTTGCGAATGTCGTCGGCCATATCGATTTCTATTATACGCGATCTGCTCACGTCGAGCCACGGGTGTAAACCCGTGCGTTTGGTCTCGCGGTGCCAAATGAAGACGCAGGGGCTTACGCTCCTGGCTCGGCGGATACGTGACGACCGGACCTCTCACTTGTGCGACCGCGTCGCCCGGATACAGTATCGCCGCTTCATGAGCCAATCGTCTGTGCGACATCTTCCGACGCCCCTGATCGCGCTGGCCGGCTGGCTGGTGCCGGGATTCGGGTATGCCTTGATCGGCGAGCGGAAGCGGGCGATCATCGCCGGTACGACGATCCTGCTCACGTTCCTGCTCGGTCTGCTGATCGGCGGGATTCGTGTGATCGACGTCCCGGGTTACGGGCCCGACGGTGCCAAAAAAATGGTGACCGTCAACAAGGCCCCGATGTGGAAACTGCGGGCGGACGTGGTCGGGGAGATCATGTACAAGCCCTGGTACATCGCCCAGAGCATGAACGGGCCGGTGAACCTGCTGGCGACGTGGGGATCGATCATCGCCGGCTCGGGCGAGCATCCGGTAAAGGCCTCGACCGCGCGAATTTTTGATATCGGCACGCTTTATACCGCTGTCGCGGGGATGCTGAACCTGCTGGTGATTATCGACGCCACCTACCGCGCCGCCCATCCGCGTCGCGACGTGGGAGCGGGCGCATGACCGCGCTGCTCGCCTCCTACACGCCACTGCTCCAGCCCCTGCCCCTCTGGGACTACTGGGTGTGGCTGATCATCCCGCTGTGCGTGGCGGTGTCGGTGGTCTACAAGACGATCAAGTGCCAGCACGTCCACCAGATCCCCAGAGAAGCCGCCGGCATCACGCTATGGATCATCACCGCGATGATCGGCGTCGCGGCGGGGGTGTGGCTGACGTATATGGTGTTCGTGCAGTGGACGTAGGGAGGAGACAGGAGACATGAGTCAGGAGACAGAAGCAAATGCCGCGAAGGTTTGCCGACTGGTCTTCGCCTGTCCTTCTTCTCTCCTGTCTCCTGTCTCCTCTCCCCACCCCCCCAACCCAACAAAAAAGCCCCGGTCACTTTCGTGACCGGGGCTTCTTCATTGGTGGATGGGATTCGGCTTACTGTCCGAAGAAGTTCGTCGCTTCGGTTTCGTCGACCGGGCGGCCGAGCTGGTCGCTGGTCATGCTGGTTTTGAAGCGGACGTCGCCACCCTTGATGGCTTTGACGGTGACCTTGTAGGTCGCCTTGGCCTTGGGCGGGAGCGAAGCGATCGGGGCGAAGGTGATGACCTTACCTGCGACGGCTTCCTTGGTGTCGCCGGTGGCGGAGATGAACTCCATCGGGTCTTCCATGTCGCACACGAGCTTGATGTTCGTGCCCGGAGCGGTGCCCTGGTTGGTGACGACGATGGTGTAGGTGGTCTGATCCCCGACGCGGACCGGGTCCGGTTGGTCGGCGACTTCGATCAGGATCGCAGGCACGCCGGTGAGGGCGGTCTGTACCATCGCGGCGACGGTTTCGGCACAGTCGGCCTTGGCACTGGCGGCGGAACGGAGGTCGCCGGCCTGGTCGAAGGTGCTGACGACGACGACCTTCTTGGTGTCGCCCGGCTTCAGATCGCCGATCGCCCAGAAGACCCCGCCGGTCGCATCGGCGCGACCGTTTTCGCTGACGGTCTGGATCACGACGCCCTTGGGCATCTTGTCCATGATGCTGACGTTCTTGGCGATCGCGTCACCTTTGTTGGTGACCGCGATCTCGTACGCGATCGGCTGGCCGATGAACGACTTCTCCGGGCCGGTCTTGGCAATCGCCAGGATCGGTTCCTTGACCGCCGTGTTGATCGCGACGGCCTCGGAGGCGAGGTTTTCGTCCGCCTTGGCGCTGGCTTTGATCGCGTAATTGCCGGTCTTGTTCGCCTTGACGGTGAACGCGAATTCCTTGCTTTCGCCAGCGCCGAGCGTGCCTGCATCGAACGCGACGACGCCCTTGCCGTCCATGGTCACCAGACCATCGGGCAGGACCGATTCGACCTTCACGTTTTTCGCCTGGCCTGAGCCGGCGTTGGTGACGGTGAACTTGTATGAGGGGTTTTCACACTTCATCGCTTCGGTGGGCCCGACGCCCGCGAGCTTCAGCGCCGGGGAGACGACCGAGGTCGCCATGCACAGCGAGGTGCTGTACGACGCCGACATGCACATGCCCAGCGGGCCGGACTGGGTGGCGGTGCCTTCGAGGCGATAGATTTTGCTTTCGCCCGGGTTCAACGCGCCGACCACAATCGAGTTGGTCGTCGGCTTGCCGTCCGGCGAGCCTTCGGTCAGGTCTTTGATCTTGAACGTGCCCGGAACGGTTTCATGAATGAACACGCTCTCGAGCTTCAGTTTGGCGACGTTGGTGATCTTGATGTCGTAGCTGAAGGGCTTGTTGGCCTGGACTTCGGTGGGGACGGCTTTTTCCAGGAGCAGCACGCTCGAGCCCGGTTCGCCGGTCGGGTAATACAGCTTGCCGACCATCTGGTTTCCCGAGATTTTGACCTGTTCATCCAGATTGGCTGCGGACGCTTTGGTGTCCGGCTTCGCCTGCTGGGCAACGGCACCGGCGAACGGATCGGACTCGACCGATGTGTTCTTTACCTGGGGCTGCTGACAACCTACGACCATGGCCGCCGCAACCGCGGCGACAATCAAACTCCGACCCTTCATGACGGGGCTCCTTCCAATTGACAAATTTTGACTCAATGACATACGTCCGTTATCGGCTTAACCCTTCATGGATGGCCACTCCAACTTCATGAGGCACGCGTTCTGGAGCTTGGATTCGGGTCTTCGCGTCGTTCATACGCTGGCATCTGAACGACGCAAAGGCCCCTGTTAAGCGCGCAAGAGGCTATTAAAAAACGAGTTACGTGACATTCACGAATACGCTTGACGAATCAACCTTCTCTACGATATAAAGTATTTCGCATGAACGTTCACGATGCGATGTCTCAGATCGCGGATATTCGTCAGCAGGTGGCGCGGGCGCAGTCGTTCCGTGGGTATCGGTCGGCGACGACCGCGTTCACGGGCCTGGTGGCGTTCGGGGCCGCAGCGATTCAGGCGGTGCTGCTCGCCGAGCCGCACCAGCGAACGCTCCAGGCGGGAATGGACGCTTACGAGGCCGGCGGATCGCGCTGGGGCACGGTCGACCCGGGCGTGTTCCGGATCGACCATTACCTCTACCTCTGGTTCGCCGCCGCCGTGGTGTCGATGGCGGTGGTGGGGCTGGAGATGTGGGTGCGTGTCCGCCGGAGTGAATCCGACTTGCAGCGGGATCTGACCGCCAGCGCCGTCGATCAGTTTGTGCCGGCCTTGGTGGCGGGGCTATTGCTGACGATCGTGATCGTGCAGTTCGCGGCCGAGTCGGTGTGGATGCTGCCCGGGCTGTGGATGGTGCTGTTTGCGATGGGCGTGTTTGCGTCGCGTCGTGTGTTGCCGAAATTCGCCGGCGCGGTGGCGGGGTTTTATTTGCTGGCGGGGCTGTGTGTGCTGGCGATCAAAAAAGAGGCAGGCTTGCACGCGTGGACGATGGGATTGGTGTTTGGGGTCGGTCAGACATTTGCGGCGGGGTTGTTGTGGTTGGTTGAACGGAAGTACGAACGAAATTGACGGTCCTGCGAAACCGCCAGCGACGATCGAACGCGAACCGGCATGCTCAGTCGCTTGCGTTTTCGCGGGAACGATCAGAAACAGTCGAGTGAAATTATGAAAGAAACCCCCAAAGACAAAGGCCGCTACGCGTACGAAGGCCTCGAGCGGATATTCCACGAGCGTTCGCGCCTCGGCATCCTGTCGGGCCTTGCGGCGCACGCGGAAGGACTGCTGTTTAACGATCTCAAGCAGCTCGTCGCGCTTACTGACGGCAACCTGTCGCGGCAGATCCAGATTTTGCAGGAAGAGGGTTTGATCGAAGTCGAAAAAAAGTTTGTGAACAACCGCCCGCAGACGCGGTGCCTGATGACCGACGCCGGCAAGAAGCGGTTCTGGGAATACATCAACGAGTTGGAGCGCGTCGTCCACGACGCTGCCAAGTCCGAAAAACACGCCGGTAAATCCCGGCCGGCGACCGCGTGAAATTCTCCCTCTCCCATGCGTACACGGGAGAGGGAGCCGGACAACGCAGCACACTGTTTTTGAAGAGGCCACACCATGTTTTCCTCCGTCCGTCAGCTCGATCGCATTCTTCGCGGCGAGGCGACATCGTTCGACGCGATTCGCGAGAATCGGTTCGATATCCCCGTCCTGGGCATCTCGCTGGTTCTCACGATCCTGGGCATGATCTACGGCGCGTGCATGGGCACGTTCTCGCTGACGGCCCACGGATCGAAAGAGGGGATGCAGATTTT
>JBBQQZ010000179.1:0-7488 GCA_038215325.1 Tepidisphaerales bacterium
CACGTCGATCGGTTCGCCGGGGCGTTTGACGATCGCCGGGGCGTAGGCATGCTCGCCGCCCGCGACGGCGTGGGGCTGGCGGTAGACCTCAACGACGTTGTCGACGAGGTTGATGATCCAGTAATCCTGCACCCCCGATTCGGCGTAAAGCGGGCCTTTCACCCGGCGGTCGTACGAAAGTGATGTTTCGGAGATCTCGATGACGAGCAGGGCGGTCGCTGGATGATCAACCTGCTCTCGCGGCGATCCTAAGACGACGCACAAGTCAGGCTCCGGGTCCGAACCGTCGGCGGCCTCGAACTGCATCTGCGAGCGAACGGTAAATCGGGCGCGGGTAAAGACATCGCGGATCGTCTCCGTCGCTCGAATCAGCGCCACTCCATGCGGTAACCCCATCGGTGCCATGTTGATAATCCTTCCCCGGATCAGCTCCACCCGCTGCCCCTCCAGCATCCCGGCATCAACCATGCGGCGATAAATGTCGCGGGTAATCGGCCACGCGTCGCCAGCCTGACGTGAAGATGGGGAGGCGAGTTGAGTCATCGCTGCCACAGTATACCAAAGCGACCCGCCAATCGGCGTGAAATTCGGCTCCGCCGACTGGACGTGCGATCATGGGCAGCGCCGAGCGAGCGTTCGGCGAAATGAATCATCCGTGTCGTCCGCGCGCGCACGAACTTCGCTGAAGCGGGCCACCGTCTTGATCCCCCGCTTTCCTCAACTCGGCCCGACTTGATTCAACCGTGCTGGCGGATGGGGAGGGCGAGGATGCCATTATCGACGCCTTACACGGACTTCTGTACACTCTGATCGGGCGTGGAGCGGGGGATTTGTAGGTGTCGGTGGCTGCGGAAGTTCCAGACGGTTGGGGGAGCGCAATCGATGTAGCGCGCAATGTAGCGCGCTACACTGTTGTGTGCGCCGGCGAGGCGCCGAAGGGGTTGCGAACGCATACACGACCGAGCGTCGCGTTGACCTTCGCGACCTCCGCGATCTCCGTGGTGCATTTGCTATCGGATCAATCCACCGTCGTCCCCACCGGCTGCTGTTTGCCGATGGGGTTGCCGGTGCCTTTGATGCTGAGCATGCGTTCCAGCGCCACCAAGGACCACTTGCGCGTGTGGGCATCGACCCTGATCTCGTTGACGACCGTGCCGGCGACCAAATTCTCCAAGACCCAGCAGAGGTGGGGGAGGTCGATGCGGTACATGGTGGTGCAGAGGCATTGGCAATCGGACAGGACGATGATTTCCTGATCGGGGTGCTCGTGTTTCAGGCGGTTGACGAGGTGGGTTTCCGTGCCTATCGCCCACTTCGTGCCCGGCGGGGCGTTGCGGACTTGCTCGACGATGTACGCGGTGCTGCCGGCCATGTCGGCTTTCTGGACGACCTCCCATTTGCACTCGGGGTGAACGATCACCTTCATGCCGGGATGGTTGACGTGGACCTGGTCGATGTGCTCGGGCCGGAAGAGGGCGTGGACGGAGCAGTGGCCTTTCCAGAGGATGTAGTCGGCGTTGCGGATGGCGTCGGGCGTGTTCCCGCCGAAGTCCTGCCGTGGGTCCCAGACGATCATCTTGTCCAACGGCGTGCCCATCGCGTACGCCGTGTTGCGGCCGAGGTGCTGGTCGGGGAAAAACAAGACCTTTGGTCTTGTGGTGCTCAGGGGCAAGGGGCGAGGGGCAAGCAGGGCTTCACTTGCCCCTCGCCCCTGATTGCCTGCCCCTCCTTGTAGTGCCCACTCCAGCACGTTGCGGCAGTTGCTGCTCGTGCAGACGGCGCCGCCATGTTCGCCGACGAAGGCTTTGATGGCGGCGGAGGAGTTCATGTAGGTGATGGGGACCAGCGGGTGGTCGCCGAGGATTTGGGTGAGTTGTTCCCAGGCTTCGTGGGTCTGGTCGATGTTGGCCATATCCGCCATGGAGCAGCCGGCGCCGAGATCGGGGAGGATGACTCGGACGGATTCGTCGGTGAGGATATCGGCGCTCTCGGCCATGAAGTGGACGCCGGCGAAGACGACGTATTCGATCCCGGTCTGCTGCTGGGCCTTGCGGGAGAGTTCGAAGGAGTCGCCGACGAAATCGGCGAAGTCGATGATCGCGTCCTGCTGGTAGTGATGGCCGAGGATCGCCAGCTTGCCCGACAGCTCCTGCTTGGCGAGTTCAATCCGGACGCGCAGTTCCGGCTCGGAAAGCTGGTTGTAGATGTCGGGCAGAGGTTGTTGCCAGGTGCTGAGCATAAGGATGACATTGTAGGGCTGATCCGCCCGCGACACAGCACCCCGGCGGGGAAGGGCGTTTTCAGTCCGTGGAAGCGGGTTTTCGCTTTTGTTGCTGGGCGGCCCACATGTTGTCGATGAGGTTGGGATAGGGTCGGCCTGCTTTGCGGGCGCGAGCTTCGGCGGCGGTTTTGGACGCCTTGGTCAGCTTCGTGGGGGCTTTTTTCTTCGGATTTGATTTCATCCACGGCTTGGATTTCGGTTTCGTGGTCATGGCAAAGCTTAGCCCGGCGACGCAGGGGAAATCGGGAGAAAGTGACCCGGTCGCCAGACGAAGATCGGTCATCTATATCCATTCATCCGGATTAACGGATTGATGTGCTTGGAATCGTGAGGTATAGTGATGGAATGCGACTCGACCAAGCCTTCGCGACCGGCAAGCCGACGATTTCGTTCGAGTTTTTTCCGCCAAAGACGGAGGAGGGGTTTAGTTCGTTGTTCGAGACGATCGAGCACCTGCGGCCGCTGAAGCCGTCGTATGTGTCGGTCACGTATGGCGCGGGGGGTTCGACACGGACCAAGACGCTGGAACTTTGCGGCAGGATCCAGAACGAGATCGGGTTCAACACCGTCGCCCACCTCACTTGCGTCGGACACACCGCCGACGAAATCGGGCAGATCGTCGATCAGCTCTGGGAAAGCGGCATCCGCAACATCCTCGCGCTGCGCGGCGATCCGCAAGGCGGCACATGGATCAAAACCCCCGGCGGGTTCGATCACGCGGACGAACTGGTGAGCTACGTCCGCTCGCGTCACGATTTTTTCGTCGCGGTTGCGGGTTTTCCGGAGGGGCATCCGCAGTGCCTGAATCTCACGCGGGATCTGGAGTACCTGAAAAAGAAGGTCGACGCCGGCGCCAGCGCGATCGTGACGCAGTTGTTCTTTGACAACAACGATTTTCACCGCTTCCGCGACAATTGCGCCCGGGCAAGCATCAACGTGCCGATCATCGCAGGGATCATGCCGATCTCGAACGTCACGCAGATCAAACGGTTTGTGACGATGTGCGGCGCCAAGATTCCAATGCCGCTTCTCCAGAAGCTCGAGCGCATCGACGGCGACCCCGACCGCGTCTACAACGCCGGCATCGATTATGCGACCAACCAATGCCGCGACCTGCTCTTTCACGACGTCGCCGGGCTGCATTTTTATACGCTCAACAAGAGCAAGGCGACGACGGAGATCGTGAAACGGCTGGACGCGCCGCACGCGTAAGTTTGCTGCCGACGCAGGATTTGCAGTTCGCCGCGAACTTTTCGCGCCGCAGGCTGGCGCGATTTCAGTCACAGGACGGGCTCGTGCGATGGGAGCAGGTGGATTAGCCGTGGTCTGCGGGCAGGTCGGCGCCGGACCAGGCGAGTTCGCCGGTGAAGGGGACGTCGGCGGCGCTCCAGAACGGATCGGCGGGGGGTAATCCGAGGGGCAGGAACGCGGTCATGCACAGGTACAGGCTGCCCGTCGAGATGTACGTTTCTCCGAGCGAAGGCTGATGCCCGCTTAGGCCGATGCGCAGCCAGCCGGCGGCGTCGAACGTGTTCGGGGCGTCGAGCGTCCGCTTGATCACCGCTGACAGCGCCCGGCGAACCTGCGCGGGTTTCAGCGAGTTGGGGAGCGCCTGCTGCAACGCCATCTGCGCCAGGTGCTGAAACGCCCCGCACCGATAGACGATCGACCGGCCGGTGGCGGGGTACGTGCCGTCGGGAGCGATCAGCCGCTCTTGGATTTGCGCGTAACGCTGCCCGCGCTCGATCACGATCGGCAGCAGACGATCCCAATCCGCATCGAGCGTGTGCATCGAGCGAAGCACGTCGATGAGCATTGGCTGGATCACGAAGCTGTTGTAATAGTCGGCGTGATAGTTCGGCCCGTCGCCGTAGATGCCGCCGCCTTTGTACCATTGGTCGTGCTGGCGGACGGCGTAGTCGATTCGCATGAGATCGCATTCGCCCGTGAGCGCGCGCAGCCCGCATTCGATCATGGCGGAAAAGAGCAGCCAGTTGTTGAAGCCGGGTTTCCGATCGCGCGTTTGCTTGAACGCGTCGATCAGCGCACCCCGCGTGCCGGGCGGCTGCGAGGCGAAAAAGCGCGGGGCACGGAGCACGGCATGAGCGAGAAACGCCGCATCAACAATCGGCTGATGCCCGTGCTCGAAGTTCACCCGATCCGGCGAATCCCCCAGCACCCCCGCCGCGATCGCTTCGGACGCCAGCGCGCGATATTCCGCGTGCAGCGCCCGCTCGCGATCATCTGCAATCTCCGCCCCGTCCAGTTCAAGCCACGGCGCGATCCCGGCCAGCGTCCGCGCGAGCGCTTCCAGATAGGTGAACTGCTCGCGATCGGTGGACTTCGGATGATGCTCCACCGGCATCAGGCGCTTCAGCTCCCGCCTCGCCAGCGCCCGAATCACCGGCCCGGCGACTTTGTCCAATCGACCCCACCACGCGGCCCGTGATTCGCTCATACGCAAAAGTATAACCGACCGCGAATGGCCTTCCATCCCCGGGCTGATCAGCGGGGCACGTGCCAGCGCACGAATCCTTCGATCGCGAAGTACTGCGCCATGCCGAGTTCGTCGTAGAGCCTGGCGGTGCCCTTGTTGCGTTCTTCGGCGCGTTGCCAGAACTCGCGGTCGTCGGCACCAGGGTACATCGCCTTATCCTTCTGCGACTGGTGCCGGAAAATCGCTTCCTTCTTCCGCTGCAACTCCGGCGGGCTGATCGGGATCGCCATGTCGATCTGCTCCGGCTCCCATTCCTGCCACGCCCCGCGATACAGCCACACTTCGCACTCTCGCGCCCAGTCGTCGTCCTTCACGCGCTCCATCGCCCGGAAGATCGCATCAAGGCACACCCGGTGCGTGCCGTGCGGGTCAGATAGATCGCCGGCGGCGTAAACCTGGTGAGGACGAATTGTGCGGAGCAGGTCGACGACGATCTGGATGTCGGCCTCGCTGAGCGGTTTCTTCTTCACGACGCCGGTCTCGTAAAACGGCATATCGAGGAAGTGGCAGCGGTCTTCGTTTACGCCGGCGACCAATGCGCCGGCCTTGGCTTCGCCGCGTCGGATGATGGATTTGATCGCCTGCACGTCCGGGTGATCGGGCTGTCCGGGAGATTTACGCTTCAGCACTTCGTTGATGCGTTGTTCGATCTTGGCGGTCAGTTCCGCGCCGATGCTGAAAAGCCGGTTAAAGTCGGCAGCAAAGTCGGCGAAGCGGATGGCGTCGTGGTCGAAGACCGCGATGTTGCCGCTGGTCTGATACGCGATGTGCACTTCGTGCTTCTGATCCGCCAGGCGAATGAGCGTGCCGCCCATGCTGATGACGTCGTCGTCCGGGTGCGGGCTGAACACGACAACGCGCTTCGGGAAAATTTTGTCGGTTGGACGGCTGATATCCCCTTTGCGCTTCAGATGATCGGGCTTGCCGCCCGGCCAGCCTGTGATCGCTTCCTGAAGTCCGCGGAAGACCGCGAGGTTAATCTCGCTGGCAGGCCCGTGCAGCGCGACCAGATCCTGCATGCCGCACTCGTTGTAGTCTTCGTCGGTCAGATTGAGGATCGGCTTCTTCAGCGTTCGCGCCAGCCAGATGGCAGCTTTCTTTGTCAGCTTTTCGTCCCAGATCGCGATCGGCGCGTTGAGCCATGGGCTCTTGAACCGCGTGAGATCGGCGGCGGCGGCTTCGTCGAGGACGCAGACGGTGGCGGGGTGCTGCTGCAAGTAAGTCGCAGGGATGCGCGAGGTGATCGGGCCTTCGATCGTCTCGCGCACGACACGCGACTTGCCCTCGCCGAAGGCCATGAGGATTAACCGCTTGGCGGAGAGAATCGAGCCGACGCCCATGGTGATCGCGCGGCGCGGGACGTATTGCTCGCCGAAGAAGTCGCTGGCGGCGTCTTGGCGAGTGAGGCGGTCAAGCGTGATCAGGCGCGTGCGGCTGTCCGGAGGCGATCCGGGTTCGTTAAACCCGACGTGACCCGTCCGGCCGATGCCCAGCAGTTGCAGATCCAGCCCGCCAGCGGCTTCGATCTGTTTCTCATAAGCGCGGCAGAAATCGGCGACCTTCTCCAGTTCGATCGTGCCATCGGGCACGTGCCAGTTGCCCGGCTGGATATCGATGTGGTCGAACAGGTGCTCGCGCATGAACCGCACATAGCTTTGCAGCGACGTGGGCGGCATGGGGAAGTATTCGTCGAGGTTGAACGTGATGACGTTCTTGAACGACAGGCCTTCCTCCCGGTGCAGGCGGATGAGTTCGGCGTAGACGCCGGTGGGCGTGCTGCCGGTCGCCAGCCCCAGCACGCACGCTCTGCCCGCAGTGGCCCGCGAGCGAATCAGGTCGGCGATCTCCTTCGCGACCGAACGGCTTGCTTCCTTCGCTGACGAAAACACGGTGTGACGTGTCCGGGAAAGAGGTGATGCGGTTGTCATGCTGGATATTTTTACAACCCATTGTATTATTTATCAACTGAAATCCACGCGTACGATGTGCCGATGCCGGGAACGCCTATGGCTAAATCGCCGAAACAGTTTGTCGTGCCTGCACTTGGTGAACGTGAACGCCAGTTCGCTTCCATCATCTGGCGGCGGGCTGGTGGCATCGGACGGCGGGAAATTCATCAACTGACCGGTGTCCACCCGACGCTCACCGGCAATTCGGTTGCGGCGCTAATCGATAGTGGTCTGGTGCGCGACGGCACCCCACCACCCACTACCGATCGTGGTCGACCACAAGTGCCGGTGGAAGTCGATCCCACGCGCCGATCGTTCCTCGGCCTTTCAATTTCACCCGGTCACGCCCGACTGGTGCGCGTCGACCCGACCGGCGAGCGCGTCGGTGATGCAATCACCAAACGCGTGGCGCGCGACGCACGGCTTATTGACGCTGCGGCGACAATGCTTTCAGAGAACGTAGACGCCAGTGTGTTCGGTATCGGTATCAGCTTCACCGGTGTCGTCGATCCTGCGGCGCACGCCATGCTGTTCAGTTCGTCACTCCCTACGTCGTCCGCCATCTCGCTCGATCCACTTTACACCGCAGCGCGTGGCGTCCCTGTCGTGCTGCACAACGACATGCACGCGCTGGCGCTGCGTTGGCTGATGACCGACCCCACCGGTGGCACCGGTGATGTGCTGCTGGTCGGTCTGGACGATGGCCGACTTGGAGCATCCGTCCTCATTGACGGCACACCTCACCGTGGCAGTGTAAGCGC
>JBBQQZ010000180.1:0-7467 GCA_038215325.1 Tepidisphaerales bacterium
AAAAACCGCGTACAACACTTCGCCTCCCTTTCGGAGGAGTTTCGACCAATCCACGCTGCGGCTATGGCGGAATTGGCAGACGCGCTAGATTCAGGTTCTAGTCTGGGTAACCAGGTGCTGGTTCGACTCCAGTTAGCCGCACTATCAAAGCCCTCGCCACCCCCGAGCAATCGGGCCGGCGAGGGCTTTTTTCATTCCCCCTCGGTCCCGCGAATGTAGCGTGCTACATCCGCGCTACATCCGCCCCACCTCCTTCGGCCTTCCCTAACCTCCCGGCCGGCCATCGGTTACGCGATTTCTCGCGCCCGACGCGTCGCAAGCGCCGATTCGAGTCCGCTACATTTGCTACATGGAGCAGCGTCGATTTGATTCGATTGTCAAAGATCCTCGCCCGGAGGCGTATGCCGCGCGGGGCGTATGGTCACATCCGGCGTACCCACGGTCCCGCGTCAGAATTCAACGCAAAGTCGCAGCCTCGCAACGAACGCAGAGAAATCAAAAAAGTACCACCGGCGTCCCGCCCGTGACATCGCAGTTCACATCAAACACGTTCGAGACGAACGTGCTACGCCATTGCGCATTCGCCGCGACCTCCGCGTTCCGCTCCTTTCGACCAGCAAGGCGAACGTCGATCCATATAGACCGCCGCGCTGCGCTTTTGTCGTGACAAAAGCGCTGCGCGGCACGTTTTTTTTTCGGCGAGCCGCCCGAATGCAAACGCCCGCCCCGCGGACGATAACCAACCGACCCTGAATCCCGCCGCGCTGCGCGTTAGACGTGTCAAACGCGCAACGCCGGGGGTCTATGACGGATCGACGGACTGTGAGAAATGCGATTCCAGGCGAACGAGACCAGACAGCACGCTACGCGACGCGTTTTCGGCGTGCATCCAGTTTCCTAACGCGGGCGGCGATCTCGGGATCGGCGGCGGGGGCGTGTTTGGCGTCGTAGCGGGCTTGCAGGTTCAGCCAGACGCCAACCGACGTCCCCAGCGCCGCCGCCACTTCCGCAGCGGTTTCGGCGGTAATCCGACGCTTGTCGCGACACACCAAGTGTACGTGCTGAAACGGCCGACCAATCAACGCCGCAAGGTCGGTCGGCGTCCAACCCCGCGCCACCAACTCGTCCCGAATGTACTCGCCAGGTGAAAATGCCGCTTTACTGCTCATGGAACCTCAATGATAGTCGACCACCTCGATGACGACGCAAAGCGCTCCGTCGGCATCGCGCCGGTCACGCCGCCATTGCAAGTTCCTGATTGGCCGGAGCGTGGTGGGCGCGGGCTTCGAGGAGGGCGCGGGCGAGGTCGATTTCGGCGTCGCTTACGCCGAGGATGGTGACGTCGAGTTCCTGGCGGTTCAGTTCGTCGACCACCCGGCGGCATTCCTGCTTCATCTGCGCGACGTCCATCAGCACGCACTCGGGCACCGCGAACCGGAGCGATACCAAAAACGACTCCGTCGTCCGGTAGAGCGTGGCGGTATACCCGGCGCGGGTGGCGACGCCTTGGGCGCGCAAAAGGGACGAGATGTCCGAATCAATGACGGCAACCGTTCGGGGAGTGGGGATACGCATGGGCTCTTCCGCAGACCAAAAAATTGAGATGGCGACCTGCTGAATGCATCGACAAAAACCGCGCCGAAGTTAAGTTGTAACGCGTTGCAGAAGTACGCTGCGGCAGAATAACCACCGATGCAGCAGGCGGCAGCGAAGCAGGACCGGTGGCTCAACGCATTCGGCGGTGCCCGGTTCCGGGCGGATGGAAAGCACGGTTCGCCCGGCTACACTGCCCGACGTGTCGGAGTTTGGTAGCTTACTGAGCGTGACAATCGATCCCGCCGCCGCCGTGGCTGCCTTGCGTGATAGCGGGCTGTCGGTGGAGGTTGTCGGCGCCGAAGAAGACTGGCGTCAACTGATCGTCTCCCCGCGCGACAACAAATCCGGCCGGCTGACGATGGTGCTCAAGACGCGCGAGGTCGACCAGCTATTCTTCCGGAAAACGACGCCCAACCTGATCCGCAGGATCGCGCAGCTCCCCGCGCAGGATTTGGAGCGTCAACGTGATCTCCAACGCCTCATCCCCCACCTCGGCGTGTGCCTTGAACTGACCGCCGAGCCGGCGTTTTCGGAGCGCGGGGAGTTTCTCGAGGCGATGACGTTGCTGGCGCGGCTGATCGACGGCGTGTTCGTTATCCCGGCGGGATTTCTGGATTGCGAGAGCCGTGAAATCCTCACCGCCGCCGGAATGTGCAACCCGAAGGCGCACCTGCCGGTGATCCCCGATTTTCCTGCCGGCGTGGAGGACGACTATTCGCCGGACGAGGCGTTCGAGGGCACGTTCGATCCGCCGATCGCCAGGCGCGTCGCCGAGCGGATGTACACGATGCTGACGGTCGCGTATCGCGGCGTACTGGATATCAACCAGGAACGCCCCGAGCGGCAGGTTCGCCTGACCCAGCTCGGCGACTGGTTCTGGACGCTGGAAGTCGGCCACGAACTGGAAGAGTACGAGCGGTACATCCTCGATCAGCCGCTGGGCGCGATCAGCCGTGAGCAGGCGCAGCAGTTGTCGCAGCAGTTTGAGTCGGTGGTGGTGCTGGCGTGGTCGCTGGGGCTGGTGGAATTGCCCATGCATGACGAATTTGTGCAGGCGAAGAAGCTGGCGGACCTCCTCGGCCTGCTGCGCGAGGACACGCGTTTTGTGATCGATTCGGCCGAACTGCGCAGCGAACTGGACCTGCGCGCCGCCGCCGACCAGATGATGGCGGTGCATTGGCGGTTGCGCGAGTACGAACTTAGCCCGCGGCCGGTCGATTTCGCGGGGATGTGCCGCGATTCGTGGTTCGGTTCGATCGACCTGAGCAGCCTGCCGATCATCGAAGGCGACCTCGCGATCGCCGGCCAACCCATCACCCGCGCCGACCCCGCCACCCGCAACCGCGCCCAAATCGCCATCCAACACCGCCACCGCGCGATCAACTGGGTGTGCGGGCATCATCCGGTGTTTTCGAAGGTGGATATTTCGACGTGATTTCTGTCACGCAGAAACACGGAGGGCGCGGAGGACACGGAGAGCACGGAGAAGAATGCGTTTGTTTTCGTCCGTGATCTCCGTGCCTCTGCGGTCTCTGTGTTACTGAGATCTCACGTGGGCGGGACGCCCACGCCACGAAGGGTCAGTCCGCGTCCGCAGGCGATTTTCCGCATTCAGGACAGCGATCGGGCGTGGCGCGGAGGTCGTAGCCGCAGTTCGGACACATCGGGATGATCGGACCGGCGATCGGTGCTTCCGTCGGCTCTAGCGAGCGGAGGACCGGACCCCACAACCACAGCCAAAAGAACGTTGACACGATGGCGATCGGTAACGCGACGTAGATCGTCCAGCGTGGCACGACATCGCGTTGGGCGTAGGCCCATACGGAGTAAACGACCAGCACGAGCACCGCCGGCACGACCATCAACAATCCGGCGATCGGCCGCAGAGCCTGCTTCCAGATGGGGTCTCGCTCGCTCACAGGAACCAAAGTAGCACGGCCGTCCCGGCCGTGTCACGGGCGAGGACGCCCGTGCTACTGATTGAACTCATAACGCCGCCAACCGCTGCTGCTTATCCAGCTCGATCAGCGCCGCCAGCAGTTCGTCCATTTGGCCTTCGACGATGGCTTCGAGGTTGAAGTTCTTTTCGCCGCCGCCTTCGCCTCCTAGTCGGTGGTCGGTGCAGCGGTTTTGGGGGAAGTTGTAGGTTCGGATGCGTTGGGAGCGGTCGCCGGAGCCCATCATGGCTTTGCGGGCACCCCGTTGGGCGGCGTCCTGCTTGGCTTGTTCGACTTGGTGGAGCGTGGAACGCAGGAGCGCCCAGGCGCGTTCCTTGTTCTGGCCTTGCGACTTGTGCTCGGTCATTTTGAAGCTGGTTCCGGTGGGCTTGTGCTTGATGTACCAGCCGGTTTCGACCTTGTTCACGTTCTGCCCGCCCGGCCCGCCGCCACGGCAGCCGAATTCTTCGATGTCTTTGGGGTTGATGTCGATCTTCACATCGGGCAGTTCCGGCATGATCGCGACGGTGGCGGCGCTGGTGTGGATGCGGCCCTGGGCTTCGGTTTCGGGGACGCGCTGCACGCGATGCCCGCCGCCTTCGTATTGGAGGTGTCGGTAGGCGCCGTCGCCTTTGATGTTGATGATGACTTCCTTCAGCCCGCCGCGTTCGGCGTCGGAGAAGTCGGAGACTTCGAAGCGGTAGCCGCGTTTTTCGCAGTATTTGCGGTACATCTCGTACAGATTACGGGCGAACAGCGCGGCCTCCTCGCCACCCGTGCCGGCGCGGATTTCGACGAAGAAGCTGTCGATCTTGTTGTCCTCCGCCGCGATCATTTCATCCTTGATGCGTTCGATCAGCCCAGCGGCCTCGGTCTCCTTGTCGGGCAGTTCCATCTCCGCCAGCTCGCGCATCTCCTTGTCTGAACCCTGCGACAGCTCGCGCAGTTCGTTGATCTGCTTCACGCAGTCTTTGTATTCCAGGTACACCTTCATCAGCGGCCCGATCGTGCCCACCTCGCGGCTGGCGGCGATCATGCGGGGGGCGTTAGCGAGCACTTCGGGGTCGTTCAATGACGCCTGCAACTCCTGGTAGCGGGCGAGTTGCTCTTCGAGTTTGCGGATCAGGGGCGACGATGGATCGGGCAATTGGCTCATAAAATCGCGATTCAAAGGGCAGTGAACGGGACAGGGGTATTCGATCACGCGCAACGTAGGTCGCGCGAGCTAACGGCCGGGGAGGGTGGCGTGCGAGGGATGCATCGATAAAGAGTGTATCGAGCCGAAGGGGTGCGGACAAATGATCCGATAAAGAAGTGTGGAAGCACCCGTAGCTGCGACGCCTGCGTCGCCCATTTTGAACGATGACGCGGAGAATGGGCGACGCATGCGTCGCCCCTACCTCTTTGCGCTGTTGCTGGTCGCCTGCGCTCTGGTCGGCCGGGCGGTGTTTATCACGCAGCCGGTCAGTTCGGACACGGCGATGTTCGTCTACATGGGCAAGCTGGTCTGCGAAGGCAAACAGATCGGCGTCGACCTGATCGACAACAAACTCCCCAGCGTCGGCCTGCTGATGAGCCTGCCTTACAAGGTGATGGGTTCGGCGTGGTGGGCGTATGGGACGTTCGGGCTGGCACTGATGATCCTCGCCCCCTTGCTGCTCGCGCGGAGCGCGGGGCGCGTGCTGGGACGACACGCGGCCGTTCCCGTTGGCGTGGCGGCAGCGATCTGGCTGAACTTTCCGCCGATGGTGTACGGGCAGTTGCAGTTGGAGACGATGCAGGTCTTCTTCGTGGTGCTGGGCGCGTGTGCGGGACTGGAACTGCTGAAGCGTCGCGATTGGCGTGACGCGATCACGATGGGCCTGTGCGTGGGCGTCGCGATGTGGGCCAAACCGACCGCCGGCGCGATCTTGCCAGCGATCGGGCTGGCGATCGCGATGTCGGCGTGGACCTGGAAACAAAAACTCGCGGCGATCGCGTGGATCGGCATCGGTGTGCTGATCCCGACGCTGGTGTGCGCTTGGCTGCTGATGCTCACCGGCATGCTCGAACCGTTGCCGGCGACGATCGCGCAAATCCGCGACTATTCGACCAACTCGACGGCGGAGTGGATTGATTTGGTCAAGCCGCTGTTTGTCGTCGGCGTGTTGATGTTTCCGGTGGTGGTGTGGGGCTACGTGTTTCGGAAGGACACGCCGCAAGCACGGGCGACGCATGCGTCGCCCCTACAGCCGATGCGGGTGATCGCGATTTTTGCAGTTGCCTGGCTGATCATGGAGTTGATCGGCGTCATCTCGCAGCGGCGGATGTACGCCTACCACTTCCTGCCGATGGGCGCGCCGGCGGCGCTGATGGTGGGGCTATTCGCGCGGCGGCTACGGATGGTGTCGCTCGGGTTTGCCTTCGGACCCGCGGCTGCGTTGTCGGTGATCTTTGCGGGGCAGGTGATGATCTCGCCCGACCCGCAGGCGCGGATGACGTCGGTGATCGCGTATCTGAACGACCGCGCCCGACCGACCGATGGGGTGTGGATGGACGATTACGCCCGCCTCATGGTCGAAACGGACTTTGTCGCCGGATCGCGCGTGCCGCTGACGTTCCTGTTCGGCAACTCCGACCCCGCTCCGCTGAGGTTCGGACAGATCATTTTGAATGACCTGCGATCGCGCCAGCCCGAGTGGGTAGTGCTGCACGAGGACGTGGAGAAGTACATCCAGTTCTATCGCCACCACATGGTCGAGATCGCCGCATTCCCCGAGCGCGGGAAAAACTTCGCAACGGCGTGGCGGGACATCGATTCGTACGTACGGGCGAACTACGTGATCGACCAGCAGATCGACATTATGCAGGTGATGCGGCGTGCGGAGGCGGTCGTCGGCACGCACGAATGATGCGCTATTGCACGGTTGCTGGGCTGCTGTTGGTTCTGCTGAACGCAGAGAGCGCAAAGTCGCAAAGAGCGCAAAGAAATACATTCTTATAAAATCTGAATTTGAATCTGAATTCTCAGCGCTCTTTGCGTCTTTGCGCTCTCTGCGTTCATTTTACCAGGCAATGATGGCGGGCTTTACTTGTCCTTCTTCTTGTCGGTGTTGAACAGGTTATCCAGCCCCTTCTCGATCTCCTTGGCGGCCTTCTCTTTCACCCTGCTGATCTCCTCGTCCACGCGGGCACCGAGTTCGGCTTTAAGCTTGTTTACATCCAGCGCCAGCAGTTGACGCACTTCCGGCGGGACCTGGTCGGATTCGGCAGCTTTCTGGGCCAGCACCTGCACCAGATCGGTCACGATCCGGCCGATCTCTTCGCCGGTCTGATTGCCGTCGGCGTTGCCGATGTTTTTGAGGCTGATCGCAGGGAGTTTGACGGTGATCGGCTTGTCGAGCCCGGGAATGCCTGGGCGGATTTCGACTTCTGCGCCGCTCATTTCGATCTGATCGATCACGACCTTGATCGGCTCGGTCTTGTCGGCCGGTTCCGGGGTGGGGGCGGGTTTGTCGCTCTTGAGGTTGTTCGCCAGTTCCAGAAAGTTGAACTTCCCGCCGGCCTGCTCGATGACCAGGCGCGGCTTGTCGATGGAGATCGACGCCACCTTCACCGGCGCGCCGAAAAGCTCGCTGTAGCTGACATTCACCGCGACATTTCCGAGCGTGAAAATCTCCGGCGCGGTAAATCCCTCGGGCGACGCGACGCGAAGGTTGGTCATCGCCACATCGCCGCTGAAGGGCGCGATCGAGGCGGCACCGAGGGTGGTTTTGACCTTCAGGCTCTGGGTCGCCTGGGTCTCGACGGTCGACCGAACGATGCCGTTAAGCATCAGGAACACGACCACCAGCCCAATAACGATCAGCCCCAGGAGCACCGCGCCAGCGATGAGGAGTTTCTTCTTCATGTCTCGATTGTAGGTGCGACGCCGGCGTCGCCTATTCGACGAAAT
>JBBQQZ010000181.1:0-7467 GCA_038215325.1 Tepidisphaerales bacterium
AGAACACCCGCGAGGCGACGTCGTACGATCAACTGAAAGAGATCGTCGAGAAGCAAGGCGGATTCGTCCGCTGCTGGTTTGAACCGAACCGCGAGGCCGAGGCGACGATCAAATCGGAAACCAAGGCCACCGTCCGCTGCATTCTTACTGACCAGCCCCCAGGCGAAGGCACGTGCGTCTACTCGGGCAGGCCGACGAAGACGCGGGTGCTGTTCGCCCAATCGTACTAATGACACTGATCCAAGTGGCGCATGATCGCGATAGAGTGAATGTGCATTGAGTGGTACGACCCGACCCGATTTTCACGCCCCCAGGCCGCCGCTGGATATCCGGCTGACGGTGTTGTCGCCGGTCCCGTGTCCGTATCTTCCGGACAGGATCGAGACGATCCGCGCGGTGATGACGTCGTCGATCGATGGGGATACGTACCGCGCGTTCATGGACGCCGGCTTCCGGCGCAGCGGCAAGATGCTTTATCAGCCGGTGTGTGAGGGGTGCAGGGAGTGCATTCCGCTGCGCGTCGATGTGAACGCGTTCGCGATGAGCCCGTCGCAGAAACGCTGCTGGAAGCGTAACAGCGATCTGGTGGTCGAGGTCGGTCGGCCCGAACTGACCGATGAGAAGCACGCGCTGTACGTCCGCTACGTGAAGGAATGGCATGGCAAGCCGGAAGAGGCTGATCGCGACGCGATGTATTCGTTCCTTTACGATTCGCCGACCGACACGATCGAGTTCACTTACCGCGATCCGGCAGGGCAATTGCTGGCGGTGGGGATCGGCGATCTCAGCTCGCGAACGCTAAGCAGCGTCTACTTTTACTTCGATCCGGGAAACGCCAGACGCAGCCTCGGCACGTTCGGTGCCCTTCACGAAATCGGCTGGTGTCGCCAGCGCGGTTTGTCGCACTACTATCTCGGCTTCTGGGTCCGTGACTGCGGCGCGATGTCGTACAAATCCACCTTCAGACCCTTCGAAACCATGCAGGCTGATGGGAGTTGGAAGAACGCTGTAAGCGGCTGCCAAATATAGGTTTATAGATTTATTTGATTATGTGGAATGATATCTCCTACAATTTTGCTCGATAAATCGGTTTGTCGCCGGCGTGATCCGGGTTAACCTGCGGTTTCAATGATGACTGCTACTGAACTTGATCTTCCCGAAATCAACGCGTTGCTTGAGCCGCGCACGCCCCCCCAGATCGTCGAATGGGCGGCCGCTCAGTTTGCGGAGCAGATGGTGATGACCAGCTCGTTCGGTGCCGAAAGCGCCGTTCTCCTGCACATGGCCGTCGTCGCATCGCCGCGGATCAGGGTCGTCATGGTCGATACGGGCTATCTCTTCCCGGAGACCTGGCAGTTCATGGAAACGCTCCGCAAGCGGTTCGATCTGAATGTCTGGATCTACCGCACAAAGAGCGACCCGATTCAATACCTCGCCGACGCCAAGGAAGCCGATCCCGCCTGGCGCAACGACGTCGAATCGTGCTGCGCCGTCAACAAAAACGAGCCGTTCGACCGCGCCCTGAAAGAGCTCGCCCCGGCGGCGTGGTTGCGGGGGATCCGGCGCGATCAGGCGGACACGCGCAAGGCGAGGCAGATTGTCGAGTGGTCCAGGCGCAACAACTGCTACGCGATCAGTCCGCTGCTTCCGTGGTCCGGTCGCGAAATCGGGATGTACATGAAGCAGCATGACTTGCCGTACAACCCTTTGGTGGAGCAGGGGTATCTTTCGATCGGCTGCAACCCCAAGAGCTGCACCCGCGCCGTTCAAGCCGGCGAAGACCCCCGCGCCGGCCGCTGGGCGGGGCAGAACAAGGTGGAGTGCGGCCTGCACGTCGATTCCTCGCTCGATTCGGCTAAACTGTAGGTTTGCCGAGTTTCGTCAACGCCGAGGAGATCGAAGTGAGCGAAGTCCCCCTTCCGCAGCAGCAGGCCGAAGATACGATCGAAACCAAGGAGCCGACGCACGCCGTCTCGCGCGAGCAGATGGAGGGCGTTCATCATCGCGCCGGCGAACTGCTCAAGGAAGTCGAAAAACTTCCCGACGGCGATCTGATCTCTGAGATGCTCATCACCACGCTCAAGCTGCTGCGCGATGAGAACAACCGGGCCGATCTCAAGCTGCTCAATACGTCGCTCAAAGAGCTGCGATACGCGCTGAAGGTGTTTGGCCCGTACAAGGACGTGCGAAAGATCAGCATTTTCGGATCGGCACGGACGGCGGTCGATCACCAGGATTACCAGGCGGCGCTCACGTTCGGAAAAAAAATCGCCGACCTGGGCTGGATGGTCATCACCGGCGCCGGCGGCGGGATCATGGCGGCAGGGCACGGCGGGGCCGGGGCGGCACCGTCGTTCGGGCTCGCCATCCGCCTGCCGTTCGAGCAGCGCACCAACGAATTCATCGAAGGCGATCCAAAACTCATCAACTTCAAATATTTCTTCACCCGCAAGCTGATGTTCGTCCGCTCCAGCCACGCGATCGCGCTGTTTCCCGGCGGGTTCGGAACGATGGATGAGGGCTTTGAAGTCCTCACGCTCATCCAGACCGGCAAGGCCGCGCCGTTGCCGCTGGTGTTCGTCGATCACCCCGGTTCCGGCTTCTGGGACGGGTGGAAGAATTACGTCGAAAACCACCTCCTCGCCAGTCGTCTGATCGGGCCCGACGACCTGCACCTGTACAAGATCACGCAGGATATCGACGAAGCGGTGCGTGAAGTGACGCACTTCTACCGGACGTACCACAGCATCCGCTACGCCCGAGAGACGTGCATTCTCCGCATGCAGCGACGGCCGAGCGAGACACAGATGGACGAGATCCGACGGCGCTTCGGACACCTGTGTATGAAAGGCCGGATCGAATGCGTGGACGCACTTCCGATCGAGCGCGACGAGCCCGCCATCGCGCACCTGCCGAGACTGACGTTCGCCTTTAACAAGCGCGACCAGGGCGGCCTGCGGTTGCTGCTTAACTACCTCAACGACAACGTCTGATCCGCGGACCCGTTCAGCGGAAACCTCTACGCAATAACTCGCGCTTCAGCGCCGTGACCGTTCCAGTGACGTCCCATCTCGTCGTCGGTCATTCGCGAGATTTCATCAATATCTGTCCGTGCGGACAGTGGGGCAGCAGCGGGCACTGCTCGCACTTCGGGTTGATGGCCTTGCACACTGCACGGCCGTGGTAGATGAGAAGGTGCGACCAGAGCGTCCAGTCGGCTTGCGGGATGATCGGGATCAAATCCTGCTCGATCTTGACCGCATCCGAGGGGTGCCGGGTCAGCCCCAGGCGGTTCGACAGGCGCGTGACGTGGGTATCGACGGTGACGCCGATATTCTTCCCGAACGCGTTGCCGAGCACGACGTTCGCGGTCTTGCGGCCGACGCCGGCGAGTTCGACGAGCGCCTCCATCGTCTCCGGCACCACGCCGCCGTGCAGGTCGAGCAGCGATTGCGCCATCGCGCGGATCGATTTGGCCTTGTTGCGGTAGAAGCCCGTTGACTGGATGTCCTTCTCCAGTTCCTCCTGCGACACGCGCGCGTAGTCGGCGGCGGAGCGGTACTTCTTGAAAAGCGACTTCGTGACGATATTCACCCGGTCGTCCGTACACTGTGCCGACAGGATCGTCGCCACCAAAAGCTCCAGCGGCGAGGAATGATCCAGCGAACATTTGGCGTTGGGATACGTCTGCTTGAGGATCGGCAAAATCTTCTCGACGCGCTGGCGGCGAAGTTCGAGGGTCTTTTTGGGTATCGGCGTCATGGTCTATTGAAACAAGATCGTCTGCACCATCGGCCGCAAAACGGTGCTGAAGAGGAGCGTGCCGAGAAGGGCGAACAGCATGTTCCGCACGACCGACGATAGCTCGCCGCTGTAGCGGTCGAACTGATCGAGTTCGGCGTTGGCGATGTCGGGTTCGTCGGCGTGCTCCAGATACTTCGTGCGGTGCTCGATCACCTTCGGCCAGACCACGCGCGATCCGTAGAACAAAAACGCCACCGCCAGCACGTAGAGCGCCGTCACCATCAGCGGCAAAACGATCTTCCCGCCCGACCGATCAACGTAGAACCACTTGCCCACGAGCGGGAAAAAGAACCCGATCGCGCAGATCCATTCGAGCCGGAAAAGCGTGTGCAGGATTTCGCTGACCACGTCGCCGGCGAGCAGGGTGCTGTGCTGTTTGTCGAGATTGACTGACAGCACGCGCGGGAGGGTCGGATCCGCCTCGGCGATTTTGCGGAAAATGATCGGCGGGACGATCGCGCTGATCAGAACGCAGCCGAACCAGGTCGAGAGCGCGAGCCAATAGAGCGTGTCGATCAGTGGCAGCATCGTGCGAGACAGTAGGGGGGCAGGCGTGTGCGAGCAAGGGAGGGGATTGGCGATTTCCGATTGCCGAATAGGAAACGGGAAGCCTCTTCAATCGGCAATCGGCACTTGGCAATCGGCGATCCCTTCATTCCCACGCGGGCGACGTTGCCCCGGCCGAGTCGCGCCATTGGGGCACCCAGGTTAAGGCGACGAGACGCGGCTTGACGTCGGTCTTCTTCGGGCGCACGGTGAGGCTGGTCAACTCGATCGCGCTGGCGTCGTACTTGGCGGTGGCGGCGTCGACTTCGTCCTTGAACTGCTGATCGAGCGTGGCAATCAAACCCTGAATTGCCTCCACGTTCTCGGCGGCGCGGTCGACGTCGGACGATTGCTTCATTGTCTGCCCGATCGTGCGGGAGGCGGTGGCGACTTTGCCGACGTTGGTCGCGCTGATTTTCTTGCGACCCAGGAACGCCCCCAGCAGCGACGCCCCAACCGACAGCGCGGCGGTCCATTTGCTGGTCGACGCTTCGGCGGCCTCCCGCTCGCGGGCCTGCTCGGCCTTGCGCAGCCGCTCCTGTAGCATCGCAAACTTGGGGGTGTATTTGGTCCGCAGTTTCTCCGTAACCGCGTCGCGTTGTTCGCGGAAGGATTGGGAGAGTCGCGCGCGGAAGTCGCCTTCAGATTCGTCAGGCTTGCTGACCAGATCGGCCTCGTCGCAGACGTGGACATCGATCTTGCTGGCGCGGTAAGCGTGATCGACGAACGCTTTCAGCCACGCGTCATAACTCCTGGGAATTGCGGCCGTCTTCGCGAGGTCGGTGAAGGCGGCGCCGGCGACGGGTTCGTCGTCCAGCTCGTCCTCGGGCAACACGCATTCCGACGCTTCTTCCCATTCCACCGGCACAGGCCCGGTGGTGATCTGCGCCAGCTTCGCGATATGCCGCCTGGCTTCCACGCCCGCTTTCTTGTCGGTAAAAAACACGTCGGCGGTGCCGAGCAGGAATGGGTCGTAGACGAGCGTGGCGCCATCCGGTCGTGCGCCGCGCACGGGGATGAAGTATTGCTTGATCGTGGGCGGAAGTACCGGACGTGCTGATGCGTTCGTGCGCGCGTGCGAAACCGCTAGCGACGGTACTGCGCCGATCGATTTCGCTCGCGGTTTCGCAGACGCGTCCGAAAGCTCCGACTTCACCGGGTCCATCAGCTTTTTAATCTCCGTCCGACCCAGCGGACCCCGCAGATAGGACAGGCACCAGCGCGTTTCGAACGTCACGGGCTCATCCTCATGCACGTTGTTCATCAGGAACACACGATTACCCAGCCCGGCCAGCGTTTGCTCCATCCTCGAGCGATCGAACTTCTGGCTCGCCCCGGCGGCGGCACCTTCCAGGCCCTCGAGCACGCGTTGCTTGTCGCGCTCGGTCTGCAAACGCCCGATGAACCATGTGCCGCAGTTGGCGAGGCCTTTGTAATCCAGATCGACCGGGTTCTGCGTCGCCAGGCAGATGCCCAGTCCGAACGCGCGCGCCTGCTTCAGCAGTGTTAGCAGCGGCTGTTTGCTAGGCGGGTTCGCGACGGGGGGGAAGTAGCCGAAGATTTCGTCCATGTAGAGCATCGCGCGCAGGCTGGTGGTGCCGCTCTGCATGCGCATCCAGCCGAGCACCTGGTTTAGCAGCAGCGAGACGAAAAACATGCGTTCACTATCGCCGAGGTGCGCGATCGAGATCACCGCGATACGCGGCTTGCCGGCCGGCGTGTAGAGCAGTTGCTGAATATCGAGCGGCGTGCCTTCCATCCACGCCGCGAAACCGGGGGACGCGAGCAGGTTGTTCAACTGCATCGCCAGGCCGAACCGCTCTTTCTGTGGAAAGAACGATTCCAGGTCGATCACGCCGATTTTCTCGAACGGCGGGTTCTGGATCTGCTGGATCATGGCACCCAGGTCCAGGTCATTTCCGTCGGACCAATTCCGGGCAAGGAGGTTGCTGAGAAAAATGTGCTCGCGCGACTGGATCGGATCGGCCTCGATGCCGAGCAACCCCAGGAGCGATGTCGTCGTGGTGCTGACCCGCTCGCGCAGCAGTTCGCCGTCTTCCATCACGGCCTGGTCCGGCACGGCGAATGATTTGACGATCGACAGCGGGATACCGGCTGACGATCCGGGGGTGTAGATGTTAAAGTCGGCGGAGTCGCGGAGCTTCTGGATGCGCGATCCGTCCTGCTGCCACTTGCCCAGGCCGCTTTTCCACAGGTCGGCTTGTTGCTGAGCGAACGTGTCGACATCGACTCCGTTCTTGCGGGCATCATCGGCGTTCACCCAGGGCTTGAAATCTTCGCCCCTGAGCTGCGGGAAGGTGAGCAGCAGGTTGGATAGATCGCCCTTGGGATCGATCACGAGCGCCGGGATGCCGTCGATCGCGGCCTCTTCGAGCAAGCCGATGCAAAGGCCGGTCTTGCCGCTGCCGGTCATGCCGACGCAGACGGCGTGGGTGACCAGATCTTTGCTGTCGTATAGGACCAGGTTGTCCCGCTGCGTCTTCGTCGCCAGGTCATACTCACGGCCGAGGTAGAAGACGCCGAGTTTCTCGTAATCCTGCATCCGCGTATCTTAGCCCGTAAAACACGTGCGCCAAAACGCAAGAGCATCCACTAATCTTCACGAATCGACACGAATCAGGACAAGAGTTTCTAGCCGCAGATGAACGCGGATCGACGCAGATGAAGACAATGAATTGAGTTCTGGAATCTGCGTTCATCTGCGTTCGAGACCTCTGAATAACCTCAGATACTTCGTGAATTCTCATCCTGAGGTACTTTGAAGCATCTTGTCGGCAGCGAGAAAACCTAATGATCGCTTGGTTGAGTGGATGCTTCGGAGTACCTCAGCATGACATTCCGGAGGTGACCGGGTTACTCAGAGGACTCAATGAATTGAGTTCTGGAATCTCCGTATATCTGCGTTCATCTGCGGTTCCACTGCATTTGATTTCATTCGTGTCGATTCGTGAAGATTCGTGGATCCTCCCCTGCATTTGCTTCAAGGCAGTGGTTTTGTTGCGCGCAGGATGCGGTCGCGGACGGCGTGCCACTCCGGGACGTTGGGGGGGAGTTCGATGTAGATCGCGCGGAGTTGCTGCTGATCGAGCTGCCGGA
>JBBQQZ010000182.1:0-7459 GCA_038215325.1 Tepidisphaerales bacterium
GCCAGGCGTCCGGCACGTACAGCGTGCCAGAGAATCGCGTACCCCGCCGCGAACGCGAGCAAATAGGCTATGCCGTACCATCTGACCGCCAGCGGGCCGATATGTACCGCAACCGGGTCAATCCAACCGACAAGTGAGCCCGAGAGGGATATCATCACCTATAAGTACGAGGGGGACGGGTGAAAAAGTTCCGTTGAACTTTTTCGGGTGCTACCTTCGTTTGAATGTAAGAAGACCTGTGGTTGATTGAGGTCGAATTGGGAATCGGAGCATCGAACAGACAGTTTTACGACCTTGTATGGCCGCAGGCGGACATGGTCTTGCGATATGCGCGGGTTTTGTCAGGCTCTGCATCGGATGCCGAAGACCTGGCGCAGGAATCGTTGCTGAAGGCGTACCGGGCGATCGATCAGTTCAAGCCCGACACCGAGATTCGCGCGTGGCTGATCACGATCCTTCGGCACACGCACATTGACTGGGTTCGAAAGCGGGCCACGCAGCACGGTACGGTAAGTCTCGACGCGCTTGCATTCGATCCGCAGGACGCCGAATCACCCGCCGCAGCGATGCCGCAAGACTGGGAACAGGAACAGACACTACTCCAGCAGTTCGGCGATGCCGCGATCATCGAAGCAATGCAGCGGTTGCCGACAGAAATCCGGTGGACGTTGTTGTTGGTGGATGTGGAAGGCTTGGACCTGAAGGAAGCGGCCAAGGTGATGGCTGTTCCGCTTGGAACGGTGAAATCGCGGTGCCACCGCGGTCGCGAGATATTGAAAAATGAACTGCTACGGGTTGCCGATCGGTCGGACCTCGTGGCGAGATCGGTCCGCACTGAGTATTGATATGACGACAGAACGAGACGATAACTTCGCCCCCGATGTGAACAGCGAACCGATGTCGCCGCTGCGTCGTCGGCTTTCGAACTTGAAGGCGACCCCGGTCGAGATAGACCGCCTCAGACGCGCAATCGAATCGGAAATTGCTCGTCCCGGTCATCGGGCGTCCGTATTCCGCCTCTTCAGACCCATTCAAGCCGTCGCTGCCAGCCTCCTGCTGAGCGCGGTTGTGGTCGCGCTGGTACTGGCCTATTCGAGCGGCCCGGCGTTGGCTTCCCCAGAGCGGATGGCCGTTGTTTATCATGAAATGGTGTCAGGCCATCACGCTCACGCCGTGTCGAGCCTGAGCGAGGCAGAGCAGGTGCTGCGTAAACAATGGGCCGACCTACCGTCGGTGCCGGTCGTGCCGATCGATACCGCGTTTTCGTGCTGTGTCCACGAAGTGGCTGGCCGAAGGATGGCGTGCGTCGCAGTCAACGTGGACGGTGCGGTAGTGTCGATTGCCACGGCGTCTGCGGGCGACTTCAGTGTGCCGAAGGGCCAGACGCGCGTAATCGGCGGCCACGAGTACCTAGTCGAATCCGCCAACGGCGTGAACATGGTGATGACAAAACGCAGCGGGACGTGGGTGTGCGTGATGTCGACACTCGACACTGAATCGTTGATCTCGTTCGTTGAAAGACTGAAGTGGTGAGGCGCGTTGACAAGCTGAACATCAGCCAAAGGATTTGGATGTATCTGAAAGCGATATTACTGGTCGTATCGATGCAGTTGGTTGCCGGATGTACTTCACAAATCCCCGCGCCGGCGGCTTCACTGCAGCATCCCGCGAACGCGGACGCCCCGACCGCTGCACTTGCTGCTATCGGCTTGGAGTTCGCCGACCCGTCTGACGCCACGTCACGTCAAACCGATCCGTTCAAAGGTAGCGCACCGACATCCAAACCCACGATGGATGATTCAAAGACTCACGAATCAGCCTCGCATGAGCATGGCAATTCGAACGCCACCACCCAGTCCGCTTCTTACGTTTGCCCGATGCACCCCGACGTGACTTCCGAAACGCCCGCTCGATGCCCCAAATGCCAAATGAAGCTTGTGAAAGTGGAGGGTAAGTAAAATGCTGTTCCATCTCAATTGGTCGGCTGGGTTCGGGCTGCCGCTGGCGCTGCTTGCAGGATGTGCGTCGGTCGATCGCAAACCCGGATTTGCGGATGTTCAGTCGCTGGCCGCGGATCACGGCATCACTTCGCTGCAGTGGAACGAAGGAAGCGGTGAAGACCAAGCCGTTGCGGACGCCGTCGATCGGTTGCTCGCCGATGGGCTTACTTCCGACGAGGCGGTACAGATCGCGCTGCTAAACAATCGGACGTTGCAGGCCCGCTACGAAGACCTGCGTATCGCGCAGGCGGATCTGGTGCAGGCAGGCCTGCTGAAGAATCCGGTCTTCGACGGATCGATCCGTTTTGCCGAAAAAGGCTCGGGTGAGATCATCGACCTCGGCGTAGCGTTCGATTTCCTAGATGTGTTCTTTATACCCATGCGCAAAGCGGTCGCAGAGACCAAGTTCACTGGCGCGAAGCTGGAGGTAACCGGCGCGGTGATTGATCTGGCCGGTCAGACGCGAACGAGCTATTTTGAACTGCAAGCGGCCGAGCAAATGCTGGAGATGAGGCGGACGACGCTGACGGCGTATGAAGCGTCGTTCGACTTCGCGAAGCGCCTCCGCGAAGCGGGTAACAACACGCTCCTGCGTGTCGCCAACGAGCATGCGGTTTACGAAGAATCCAAGCTTGCGGTGGTGGCAGCGGAAGCCCGTACCGCCATGCTTCGGGAACAATTGAATGTGCGTATGGGACTCTTCGGCCCGGGCACAAACTACGTGATCGTCGCTCGACTGCCCGACCCGCCCGATGAGCCATACGCAATCGAGCAACTGGAGGAAGCCGCCATCAATCGGAGCCTTGACCTGAAGCTTGCTCAGGGCGCGATCGAGGTGGCAGCGAAGAAACTTGGGATCACCAAGCCGCTGGGTTTGCTGTCAGACTTGGAAGTCGGCGCGACCGCCGAGCGAGACGGGGGCGAATGGTCGGTCGGACCTTCGGTTTCGGTGCCGATCCCCATTTTCTCCCAAGGACAACCTGCCGTCGCCAAGGCGGACGCCGAACTGAGGCAGGCGATCCACCGCCATTACGCCCGTGCCGTCGAGGTCCGCAGTGCCGTTCGATCGGCTTATGCAAAGATGGAGGCGGCGCATTTCCGGGTGAATCGCTACCGCAAAACCGTCTTGCCGCTCCGCCAGTCGATCGTCGATGAAACGCAGAAGCAATACAACGCGATGCTAGTCGGCACATTCCAATTACTGCAGGCCAAGCGCGACCAGGTCGACGCCGGCAGTCGATACATTGAGGCCCAACGCGATTACTGGATCGCACGAGCCGAACTTGAACAGATCGTCAGCGGACGGCTGGTTAAAGGCAGTCTTTCTAATACCAACGAGAGCGACCCTATGACGGGCTCCAATGACGCATCCGGAGGCCACTGATGTTCAACGCACCGATCACACGACGCCGAGCCCTGCTTGGTAGCGCCGCAATGGCCGGGACGGCGATGCTGTTTCGCTCGACCGGCCCTGCACAAGCTGCGGCGACAACGCGCCCAAACGACTGGGGAGGGACCGGCGCAGAAGGCGCAATTTTCAAACCCGACGAACATCCACTTCCACCCGGCGAGGCCGTCCGGGACTACACACCGGTAGTCACACCCAACGGTTCGACATTACCTTACAACGTCGTCGATGGCGTAAAGGTGATGCACCTGATCGTCGAGGAAGTCGAGCACGAATTCGCTCCGGGTCTGAAAGCGATCTGCTGGGGGTATAACGGGCGGGTACACGGCCCGACCATCGAGGCGGTCGAAGGTGATCGCCTGCGTATCTACGTCACGAACCGGCTTGCGGCCGAAACAACAGTGCATTGGCACGGGGTGATCGTCCCCAGCGGTATGGACGGCGTGGGCGGGTTAAGCCAGAAGCCGATCAAGCCAGGCGAGACCTATCAATACGAGTTCACCATCCGCCAGCACGGCACGCTGATGTACCACAGCCACCATGACGAAATGACGCAAATGGGGCTGGGTCTGATGGGCATGATCGTCTTTCATCCACGAAATATGCCAAAGGAAGATCGCCCGGACCGCGATTTCGTGCTCATGTCCAGCGAATGGAAGATCGAACCGGGTACCTATCGTCCGGATCCGAACGAGATGACGGATTTCAACATCCTCACCTTCAACGCAAAGGCCTTCCCCGGGACCGCGCCGCTGGTCTGTAAACTTGGCGACAAAGTTCGGCTGCGTATTGGGAATCTCAGCGCGATGGACCATCACCCAATCCACCTGCATGGCTACTACTTCCTCGTCACCGAAACCGACGGCGGCCAGATCCCGCGCGACGCACAGTGGCCGGAAACGACAGTCCTGGTTCCGGTCGGTTCAACGCGCACGGTTCAGTTTGTCGCCGACAATCCGGGTGACTGGGCGATGCATTGCCACATGACCCACCACGTCATGAACCAGATGGGACACAACATCCCCAACACCATCGGATTAAAAGCCGGCGATCTGGACGAAAAGGTTCGCCAACTCCTCCCCGCGTACATGACCATGGGCCAGACGGGCATGGGCGAGATGGGTGAAATGGGCATGACCGTGCCTGAAAACAGCATCCCCATGGTCGGTGCGAGCACGCCGAAGGGATACATCACGATGGGGGGGATGTTCACGATTCTCAAGGTCCGTCCCGAACTACCCGGTGGTTATGAGCAAGACCCTGGGATGTACGAAGATCCCCCAGGCTCACTTGCTGAGGTGGCTTCGACTGACAATCTTCGACGCGACGGCATCGACGTCGATGCCATCACCACCGCAGCCGCACGCACAGCGACTCCCGGCACAATGACCGGGCATCAACACGAGACATCCAAGCCTGACAATTCACCTGAAACACGAATCACGTACACGTGCCCTATGCACCCCCAAGTGGTCAGTGATAAGCCGGGCAAATGCCCAATATGCGGGATGAAGTTAATCCCGAAAAAATAGACATTTTTTGAGGCCAACCCATGCAAGACGAATATTCGCAGGCAAACCAACACGCAGCACGATCAACCTCGCACGCTCCAATGAACCAAAACATCCGCTTCGTGGCGATGGTCGCACACCACGCGATTGCCAATCTCATGAGCGAACGCGCCAAGATCACCGACCCGCGCGTTCAGGATCGTGCAGACCGAAACATCGACGAGATGAAACGGCTTGTCGCCCGATCTCGAAGCAAAGATGTGATCCGTGTCACGAAGTCGGATCGAACATATTAACGCAAGCAAATTAACCCCGTTCGCCGCGTTGTTCGGCGGACATTTTTTCAAGGAGTCTGTTATGAACCGTATCGGAAATCTCATCAGTAGCGGCGTTATCGTCGTGAGTTCATGTGTTGGTCTCAGCTTCGCTCAAGATGGTGAGCGTAAGGAGGTCGAAAGCAAGACGACCACCGTCATCGGCGAATTGATCGACACCGCCTGTTTCACCGCCAGCGATGGCGACGCCAAGGGCAAGGACCACGCCGAATGCGCCACCAAGTGCATGTCCACCGGCATCCCGGCCGGGATTTTGCCCGAAGGCAAAGGCGAAGACGACGCGCTGGTGATGTTGACCAACCCCAAACCGTTCGCGCCCTTCGCGGCACAGACGATCAAGGTCGAAGGCATCGTCCATGCCGAGAAGCACGTCATCGACGTGAAGAAAGCCTACGTCAAGGACGGCCAGAACTGGAAGGAAATCAAGCTCGATGACGAACACCACAAAATGAGCGGCGGTGACGAGCCGAAAAAGGATGACGGCCACACCGGACACAAGCACTGACTTGATCCACGCGTCGTTGCCGGAAACGACAGCGACGCGTGTTCTTCGAAGTCGGTTCGACGCGTTCACAGGTACGGAGTCAATTGATGCTCAAACGGAAACTTTTACGCGGCGCGCGGTTGCTCGAAGACCGTATCCGCCAAGTGCTGCGACTCAACCAGTCTGAACGGAAGTTGGCCGGCGACGCCCAAGCGTTCTGGTCGCGCCCCATCGACGACGGCAACGGCTTTTGGTGGCACGCGCGCGGCAGCGGACCCTTCGCCGGATCGGATGATGAGAAGTGGCAGATGATCGGGAGGCGACACGTGAAATTGTTCGCCGATTTCGCACGGGCCGCCGGTATCGAACGACCCGTCGCGAAGATCGTCGATTGGGGATGCGGCGGCGGCGCGAACGCCATTGCTTTCGCGGCCGAGTGCCGCGACATGTGGGGCGTGGACGTCTCGGACGAAGCGTTGCAAGAGTGCGGGCGACAACTCGCGGCCGACGGACAAAAATGCGTGTTCCACCCGGTGCAGATCGACGTGCCGAACCCGGAATCGGCGTTGTCAGCTATCCCGCACGACGTCGATTTCTTCCACTGCATCTATGTCTTCGAGGTCTTTCCATCTCAGGAATATGGGGCACGCATTCTTCGAATCGCGCATCAGCTTCTTCGACCGGGTGGGGTGTGCCTCATTCAGATCAAGTACGAGACGAATTCGTGGCGGACCCGCTCGAGGCGCTGGGGCTACACACGCGGCGTGGCGCATATGACGAGCTACCGAACCGAAGAGTTTTGGGAGACGGCCGAGGCGTGCGGCTTCGAGCCCAAAACGATCACGCTCGTTCCCAAACCCCCCGAGGTGCCCGACGTTCGCTATGCGTACTTCATGATGCAGAAACCTTCGACGAGTTCCGAAGGCGTTTCGGAGGTTTAGCGTGCTTGAGATACCCGTGCTTCACCCTCTACTCGTCCATTTTCCCGTCGCGCTAATGCCGGTCAGTGTCGGGTGTGATGTGCTGGGAAGGTTCACGCGGCGAGCGTCGCTGGCGCACGCCGCATGGTGGACACTCCTGTTTGCCACGCTCGCCTCACCCCTCACAGCGGCATCGGGATGGTCTTGGCTCAACGACATGGACGGCATGAGCGGCACAACGATAGCCGTTCATAAGTGGCTCGGCACCGCGCTGCCGGTGCTGCTCATTGCGTTGACGATTTGGCGATATCGACTGCACGCGAAGGAGCTGGCGACACCGGTTGTCTATCTCGCCGCCGCGTCGGGGGTGCTCTTGGCGATGATCGTTCAGGGGCATCTGGGCGCGACAATGACCTTTGGTTCGTCCGAATCTCAAATACATGTGGTGGACTCACCGCAACGCGCCTCGCATGAACTGCCGACGACACAAGCGGATCAGTCCTCGATACAACCCACGCGACCGGACGCCACAACCGTCCCCGCCGACGACGGCTGGAGGGATTCCATTCGACTGCAGGAGCATCCTCATGAATAGACGTGTATTTCTAAAAGTTCTCGGCACAACGACCGCCATCGCGGCGAGTGGTTCTTCCCTCTCCGCCGCCGCACCAACGGAAGGCGTCGAGTTCGAGGAGTTTGACGCTGGGCCGCTCGACAACTTTGAAGAAAACAAGGTTTACGACCAATACCGAGACAGAGGCTTCTTCCTCATCCGCCGGGCGGATGAGATTTTTGCGATGT
>JBBQQZ010000183.1:0-7448 GCA_038215325.1 Tepidisphaerales bacterium
ACGATGATTAGCGCTCGCGTGCGAACGAAAGGTAATTCCTCGGTGAATTGCGATTTACCACCCGGATCGCAGAAATACGCCATCGTTACGGAATGCTGTATTCCGACCTTCACGCGTTCGCGTAGACCGAATCCCTGCGCACCCGCGAGATAAGGGCCGGCGAAAACCGGACCCCCTTTACGCTCCCCGACGAAAAAACCAGTAGCATGGGCGTCTCGCCCATGAACTTTTTGGGTTGATTGAGGACACGGGCGAGACGCCCGTGCTACCAAGGCCCAATCTCCAATCTTCGCCCCTTCGCGTTTAAGTCACGTGATAAAAAAAGGTTACGTGCGTTCATCGCCGGTACCGACGTGCCCATCAAACGCTTCTAACGTCGTGCATTGGGTTGGCACTCTATTTTCTACACTTCTAATATCACTTCCGCGATCCCCGTGCTTTTGCCCGATCCATCCACCAGCCCGAAATCGCCCTTATAGTCCCAGTTGCCCCAGCCGATGTTGTGCTCCTTCATTACCGAGATGAAATCGCGGTACCAGCGTAATCGGATCTCGTCCGGGCAGTTGTTTACCACACCAAACTCGCCGCAGTAGAGCGGCAGATTCGTCTTCTCACGCACCGCCAGCGGCTTGGCGATGTCCTTCACCATCTCCGCCCGGTCATAGTGCCTGTTGTCCCGCTTCACGATCTCCAGCACCTCAGCACTCAGCCCCGCCAGATCCTTCTCCGCCACCTGCATCCCGGGGTAGTTCACCGGGCCGGTGTACTTGCCACAATCCGACCAGCTTGCCTTGTAGTGCGTAATCAGCATCGGGTTGTAGAAGTGGAACGTCAGGACCTGGTTCCGATCGTCGGGAACGCGCAGCACATCGAACGTTGCACACTGGTTCCATCGATTGGAGCCCAGGACGATGGTGCGGCCAGCTTCGCGCCCCCGGATCGCATTGAACGCCGCATGCGCCACCCGGTTCCAGTCCTGCGGATTCGTCGCCACCGACTCATTCATCAGCTCATAAGCCACCTTGTCGCTGTCGCGCTGCTCCAGCCGCTTGGATAGCTGCACCCACAGGTCCGCAAACCGCTTTTCCTCGGCCGGATCGGTGAAGAGCTTGGGCTCGGTGGCGGTGATAAAGTAGTGCGTGCGCAAGATATGCAGATCAACGATCACCTTCAGCCCGGCCGCCAGCGCCCAGTCAATCGCCTGATCCATCAGGCCAAACGCCTCGGCCTCCTGCTTGCCTCCGTCGTCCCACATCTGCTGCTCATCAATAGGCAGACGGATATGATCGAATCCCCAATCCGCGATCCGCTTCACATCCGCCTGAGTAAAGAACGCCTTCCGCTCCGCGCCCCGCCCCGCCGTTTATTCTGACTGAGCCAGTGCGAAATATTCGTGCCGCGAGTGACCGAGAATGCCATGGGAGTCTGCCTTGCTGATCTGTGATGTAGGGACCGATTAGAGAGGGGACCGACTGAACGAAGCGTAACTCATCGATCAGTTTCTAAGGTTCTTTCCGGCAAATCACGTTACGCTCCGGCCGCGCCGCGTCAAGCCCAAACCATGCCAGGGTGGACTCGTGCGCTGCGCAACCGTTTACCCTCCCGCCGGATGCCAAAGGTCGCCGGCGCTCCAGAGACGTGCGCGGTCGACGCTCGGCCCGGCCAGAGGTCTGGCGAGTACGGCGGACCTGTGGCACCGGCTTATGTCGTCTACGTCCCCTTCAATCCGTCCAAGATGCGACTTCCGGCGGTAACGCCGGCACATCGAATGCCTGATTGCCGCTTCGGAGCGACTCCGTCGCAAGGCAACCCACCGCCACCGCCTGGCGAGCCGCGAGTGGCGTGGCCCCAAGCCGCTTTCCCGTACGGATGTAGTTCAAAAAATCCTCCACGATCACCGTGTCCGCGCCGCCATGTCCGCCGTCCCGCTCGGCAGATACGACAATCTGCTCGTTCGCGTCAGGCGAATACGCATTCGTACGATGATCCCACACGCGGATAACCGCCTTCTGATCGTCGCTCGAGTAGTCACCGAAATTCTCTATCCGCCCGGCGGTCCCGATCACGGTGTAGCTGCGATAAGCATCAGGCGTGTAGTGGCATTGTTGGTAGGATGCTTGCGCTCCATTGGCCAGTTGCATCAGCACCATCGAATGGTCTTCGACGTCGATGACCGGACTCAGACCGGATTGTCGTTCCGGCGGCCAGGTATCGCCGAACTTCGCATCACCGGTATCCGAAAGCGCTCGTCGTTTGCCCATCCGATTATACACACTCAGCCTTCCCATCGCCGTCGTCCGCGATGTGAACGCACCCGCAAGATGGTGGATCACGTCGATATCGTGCGCACCCTTTTGCAGTAGCAAGCCGGTCGAATAGCGTCGCTCGGAGTGCCAATCCTTAAAGTACGCGTCTCCTCCATAGCTGACGAAATGGCGGCACCAGATGGCCTGCACTTCGCCGATCTGCCCGGATTCAATGATCCGTTTCATTTCCTTGACTACCGGAAAAAAGCGCATGTTGTGTCCGACATACAGCTTCGCGTTGTTCCGGGATGCGGTCAGCAGTATGCGATCACAACCTTCAATGGTGATTGCCAGCGGCTTTTCCAGGTAGACGGCAAGTCCCTGTTCGAGCGCCGCCACGGCCATCTCTTCATGCAGATAGTCGGGCGTCGTGATGAAGACCCCGTCCAGTTTCTCGCTGTCGAGCATCCGTCGGTAGTCTGCATAGCCCCTCAGTGTCGGGGAGACGGTCTGACGGTAGTGATCGAGCACTTCCGATCGCTGGTCGCAGATCGCAACAAGCTGTGAATCCTGGTCTGGCCTATGACTAATTTTGCTGATCATCCCCCGCCCGCCAGCACCGATGGATCCGAGTCGTAACATGGAACTTCCTCCGCATTTCTGCTTGTTCGAAACCGACAAAGACGGCCCCACCGACCTCTCAAAATTGCCCTACCGCCGTGAGCGCTACGAAGCGTCAAATTCTCGAAATCGTGTCTCCGAGCTTCCAACTGGATAGCGTAAGTCCTTGCTACACAATGAGAAAGCCCTTCGCATTGTTTTGCGAAGGGCTGCTTGTCTCATCAAATCGAAGCAACAAGACACCAGTCGAACTTTTCCTGGAAGCCGCTGCGGGCACTACGTTTCCCATTGCTGCGATGCAAGTGATGTTACCGCAACGACTTGCTGTGGGCAATGACAATCAATAGGCGAGTGAAACACGGTTGGGCGTACCAAACCGTGGCACCCGAATCGGGGCGCGGGGTTCAAGCACGATGTGGATCATCTGCCAGTGCCGACGTTCCCGCGACATACGGAAGCAACAACGACTTTTCCGAAATATCCCCAAGCACGTTTCAGAAACCGTGGGATTTTCGGGTGGGTCATGTTGGTCTGGTCTTACGACAGTTCAGCGGTCGGGACCGAGTCGCGCGGCTTAAGCACGCCTTCTTCGATGAGCCGACGGATCTTTAGCAGCGCCTTGTTCTGGATCTGCCGCACACGCTCCTTCGTCACGCCGATGATCCGGCCGACTTCTTCCAGGGTCAGCGGCGTGTCCTGCAACTGGTCCCAGTTGAAGCGCTGCTTGATCACCGTTTGCTCGATGTTGCTCAGCTGCGCCAGATTGCGATCGACGATCTGCTTGAGTTCGTCGGTCAGGTCATCTTGGACGGCGTCGCGCTTCTTAACGCTCCAGTCGCTCTTTTCCAGGTCCGGTTCGAACTCGACCGGGAAACGCTGACGGTGCTTCGAGTGCTTCTGCGACGTCCTGCTGAACGCCTTTAGAATTGCACGGCAGGCGTAGGTGCTGAACTTGAAGCCGCGATCGATGTTAAACTTATCGACGGCTCGCAGGAGCGCCATGTTGCCTTCGGAAACGATCTCGGCAAAGTCCACGTCGCCGAGCCGCGTCCGCTTGGCCATCGCCAGCACCAGCGCGAGGTTGGTGCGGGTGAGATATTCGCGGAAGTGCTCGGCCCGGCGATGCCATTCGACCGCCTGGTTCGCCAGATCGCGGGTCAGACCGGTTTCGGCGACCTGCTTCTGGATGTCGCTGAGCACCAGCTTGGAATAGTTGTAACGCAGGAACATCAACCGTTCTTCTGCGCCGCTCATGAGCTGCGGCGTGCCGGAGGGCGAACCGTTGGCGGATTCGTCGCGCGTCGGTTGGTACCACGCGACCATCGGCAACGACTTCTCGTCGTCGGCAAACAACCGCTGTTCGATTCCCTTTTCCGTGTAGGTCGGGGAGTCCATGAATGCGTAGTTGCCTGCCAGGATCACCTCGGCCTGCTGGCGCAGTGGCTTAGAAATCGACCGTGCCCGCGTCGCGGCTTTCTTCGGCTTGGTAATGGTCAGTGTCGTGCCCATCGGGATATCCTTCGGTTAAGCGTCCAAGACTGGCGTAGGTGTCAGTTCTCGGACGCAGACTATTATTCGACGTAACGTCTATCACACTTGCCGCGCGACGGACGTTACAAACGGATTCGCATTTTCAACTCGTTCAAGAATCAGGAGTTACGCCACAAATGCGTGCGCCGTAATTTCGTCCCAGAGCGGACTGGACACTTATCCAACCGCATCTTGGAGTATCATGTGACAACGACCTGAAGACGTTCTGTGGCGATGCTGAAAAGCAGTTAATTTTGCATGGCGCATGTATTCGCATATTCCATGCGATTTCAGGGTGTGCAGATGGCTGGCACCTGTTAACAGGATCTTTGGGACCGGCTTCGGACCTTCGATTTTGACGAAGCAGGGTCGGTTTTCAGATTTCGCGATCGACTGGCGAAGGGAAACCGCTGGCGGCATGATGGATGAGATGGATCGGGTCCGGCGTCTGCATCTGATTTACGCACGCCGCGACTCGGACCGGCTATGCCGCGATTACGGTTCAAATGCCCCTGCATCATGAGCCCGCGCGCTGCGGATCGGCCGGGGCCGAGATATTCACAGACTGCTGCGCCCGAACATTCGACAGCTATCCATCGGCATGCGTCCGACTCAAGCGGCGGCGGCGGGGGAGACCCACCCCCGTTTCGCGGTCGCCCACCGGGCGACGCAATGCCGTACCCAGCGCGAAGCCCCTAAATAAAGAGGGCGACGGGCAAACGCAGAAACCGGGCAGTTTCCTGCGTCCTTAGCGCCCGTCGCCGGTGGGGCCGTTGAAGGCCCCGGAGGATTGGCTCGTGACGACGGCTTGCGTCGCACACCAGATATACCGTTTCTATCCAGTTCCGTTGACGAACACAACTACCTTTGTAGATGAGATGATCTTTGGCGTCGGGGCGTCGCGTTCCGCTGGGAGACTGCCCAGCCGCCTCCGATCAGACCCAGCGCGATCACCCCGAACGCCGCCAGTTCTACGCCGGTGAGCGACTCTTCGTCTTCGTCGCGAGGCAGCCGACCGTGATCGGGTATCGTCGCGAAGCCAGCAGGGTCGAACGCCTCCAGAGGCGATGCCGGTTCCGCTGTCGCTCTAGGCGCAACGGGCACCGGCTCCGCGGGCGGATCGTTCATCGGCAACGCGCTCCGCTGGCGCGGAAGCTCGTCCGTATACGGTGCCGTAAAAGCAGACGCCACCCCCAGCATCTGCCCAAGCACGCAGGTCCACACTCTTCGTCGCACGTTCAACTCCAACCCGCAACCCGGTTGGTTCCCGACGCTTATACGACATGCCAAGACCCCTGAATATCCCCCTAATCAGGGGTCGCGACGAAATTTCTATCCAATCCGTTCTCCGATTCGTTGTACAGCCCTTTTCGGTCGCCAACCGATACAATCCGGCACGGATGACCACCCTCTGCTTCGGCGGAAGCTTCAACCCCGTCCACAACGCCCACCTCGCCTGCTCGCAGGCTGCGGCCAGGCATGCGGGGTTTGACCGCGTCCTGCTCATCCCCTCCCATCAACCCGTCCTCAAAGCCAAGGCCTACGACCTCGCCCCTGCCGAGCACCGGGTCGCGATGCTGATCCTCGCCGCCGAGTCCGTCGCCACGCCCGATCTTGCCTACGACATCGACCCCCTCGAACTCGACCGCCACGGACCCACCTACACCATCGACACCGTCGAAGCCCTCCGAAAACGCGGCATGGGCCGCATCCACTGGCTTATCGGGGCCGACCAACTGCTGTCGCTGCACCGCTGGCATCGGTTTCCTGAACTGATCAAGCACACCCAGTTCCACGTCATGCAGCGGCCGGGCTACGCGATCGACTGGTCGCTCGTCCACCGAGACGCCCGATCGCTCAAATCCCACGTCGTCCCGGTCCCGCAACTGGACGTCAGCGCCACCGACATCCGCAACCGCGTCCGTGACGGTAAACCGATCGATAACCTCGTCCCGCCGAAGGTCCGAGAATACATCCTGCGCCATCGACTCTTCATTCCCTGACCAAACCGGTTACAGTGAACCGATTCAAGACCTGCGCTGCGGGGTGGCGACTTCAGTCGCCATCGCATACGAGCGCATCGGAGCCGATCCTATGAAGCGCCTGCTAATCCTCTCATCGCTCATCCTGACGACCGTCGCCTGCCAGCCAATCCCCAAGACCGGCAATCCCGCAACGACCGGGGGCACCGACGTAACGCCTCCCACGAACACCGTCGCGGTCAAGTCGTCTGACGACTGGCTGAGTGGCGTGACCGAGATCATCACCAAACCCCAACTCGCAAACCGCCCGACGACGCAGCAGGGCACGCAGGGCACCGCGCCGCTTCAACAACACTCCTCTCCCGCGCCGGCGGGCACCGAAGTTGCTACGCCCAAGCTGCCGCTGGATGAGGTGAAGAAGATCGACACCTCCATCAGCACCGCGCCGCTGGTTCGACTGATCGGCATGAAGCTCAACAACATTCCGTACGAGCGGTTCGCCGGGTACGGCGTGGTCGATTTCTCTCCGAAGCTGCCCGAGGGCACCGACCCCGACGCGATGACCAACGACATCCTCGGCCGCGAGCCGTCCGGCACCGCTGGCGCGATCGATCGACTCATCAAAGGCGAAGCCGACATGGCGTTCGTCTCGCGCCTGCCCACGCCCCAAGAATACGATGCCGCCGGCAAAGCCAAGGTCACGCTCCGGCATGATCTGCTCGCCACCGAAGCGCTCGTCTTCACCGTCAACATCAACAACCCCGCCAGCAATATCTCGATCGGTTCGCTCAAAAGCTACTTCTCCGGCGAAGCCAAGACCTGGGCCGATCTCAAGATGGTCGATTTCCCCCTCACCCACGAGATCGCGACCAAGCCCGTCACCGTCGCCTATCGCGCCAACGGACTGGGCACCGAAGAACTCATGGAACAACTCCTGCTCGGCGGGCAGAACCTCCCGGAACTCCCCATGAGCCCCGCGCTCAGCAGCACCAAGCTCGTGCTCGATGCGACCAACGAAGACGTCTCCACGCTCGGTTTCAGCGTCTTCTGCTACGCCAGCAACATGACC
>JBBQQZ010000184.1:0-7429 GCA_038215325.1 Tepidisphaerales bacterium
AATCACAACCACGCCTCCTGCCCCGACGTCCGCAAGGGCACCCAAAAAACCCGAGACGAAAGCATGCGGCCCCGTCCCGCGTTTCAGACCCGAAACCGTTTCGCTCGCCCCGCACGCCGCCCCGACAAGAACGAAAACCGACCGCGTTGCGATTCAGTAGGAGCGGCGCGTGATCTGGCTGGGTCGATGCGACGCAGCCGCCGCGGCGAGGGACAGAATCAGTATCGCGAATCCGCACCCACCGACGCTATGGCTGAGCGGGCAATGGAGTTCAATCGAGATCACGAACCCTCCGGCGAGCGTCAGAACCGCAATCACCATAGCGCCGATGATCGCTTCGGGAACTCGCTTCACCCACGGCAACACTATCGAGGCGGGCAGGAAGAGCATCGACAGGACCATGATCGTTCCCAGCGCGCTGGTTCCGACGACCACCACCGCGCCCAGCAGCATCAGGAAAAGCACCTGCCACCGCGCCGGCCGCAGGCCGGCGAGTTGGGCGACCTGCGGCGACTGGGCGATCAGCAGCCAGCGTCGCCAGAGTGCCGCGGCCAACAGGCCGCACACCGACATCACCGCCAGCGTCACCCACGCCTGAACCTCGTCCACCGCCACGTCCACGCCGACGAACAGATTCTGCACTTCAACCAGTTCGTTCCCGGCATTCGCGACCAGCAGTACCGACAGGCACATCGCGCCGATCAACAGTGACGGCACAAGCGACTGCACCGACTCCCGCCGCATGCCCGAGCCGATGAGGCCCATGCACCCTCCGGTGACCGCGACCGCCGTCGCGAGGGGCGGGAAGCCGAAATGCAGTCCCACTGCCGATCCCAGCACCACGATCTGCGGCAACGCCAGCGCCAGCAGCGCCTCGCGTCGCAGGATCACCAGCACGCCCAGCGCCCCGCCCCCGATCGCCGCCCCCAGCGCCGCCAGCAGTGACGGCCAGATCACCTGGATCGTCGGCACGTAGATTTCCCATATTCGCTCGATCATACGTGCCCCGCCGCTCGGAGCAGGCGATCGGCGAACGTCTCGACCCCCACGCATTCCACCCACGCCTCCGGGCGCTCGTCGCTGCCGGGGTGCAGCCACGCGATCTGGCCGCACAGTTCGAGCAAGTCCTCGGTGTCGTGGCTGATCAACACCACCGACACTCCCGCCGCCGACTTACGCCGCAGGATGTCCAACAGGAGCCGCCGAGAGCGGACGTCCAGGCCTTCGGTCGGCTCGTCGAGTACCAAGACATGCGGCTCGGTCGCCAGCGCCCCGGCCAGCATCAGCCGCTGCTGCTGACCGCCGGAAAGGGTGGCGAATCGTTCGTTCAGCAGATTCACCACGTCTAACTCCCGGAGCGAGGGCGCCAGCCGCTCCCGCAATCCGCGAACCCGTCCAAACCACCGGCTTGCCGACAGCGCGATCCCCGCGGCATCGAGCCCGGTCATCGGCCAGTGAAGTTCCATCGCCCGCTGCTGAGCGACATACGCGAACCGCAATCCCCGCTCGCGTTCGACCGTTCCTTCAATCGGTTTCAGCAATCCAGAAAGGCCATGGACCAGCGTCGTTTTGCCGGCACCGTTCGGGCCGAACATGCCCAGGATCGCGCCGGCGCGAATGCAAAGATCCTCCGCAAGGACGACCGAGCGTCCGCCGTAGCCGAAGACGGCGCGAGGGATTCTCACCCGCGTGCCGTCGGAAACGTTTCCTGCCGATGCGTTCACGGCGACCTGGGTTCGATCCCCGCAGCCTTTGCGGCGTCGATCAGCTTGTCGACGTTGTAACGGAACAACTGCTGATACGACTTCACCTCCGGCACGCCCAGCACATGATCCGGCAGCACGATCATCACCGCGCCGACCTTGTCGGCGATCGACTGAGCGAGTTTGCGGTCGTTGTACGTTTCGCAGACGACGATCTTTACCCCCTGCGCCCTCATCCGCTCGATCAGCGACACCACCTCCCCCGGCGAAGGCGTAATGCCGACGTGAGGCTCGATCGTGTCCACGATCGATAACCCCATCGAGTCGGCAAAATAGCCCCACGCGCGATGGAACGTGACGATCTTGAGCCCGCCGAGAGGGTCAAGCTTTGCTCTGAGTTCCTTATTCATCTCGGCGAACTCGGTCACCAGCTTTCTGGCATTCTCTCGATAAAAGTCTGCATTCGACGGGTCCACCTCTGCCATCGCACGGGTGAGCGTGGCGACCATGCGCATCCCATTTGGCAGGTTCATCGTGAAGTGGGGATCGCCGTAGGCGTGCATGTCCCCTTTCGAGCGGTCGGTCGCCCCCGTCGCCACGTCCCGCAGCGTGATGCCGACCGACATGTCCACCCAGCTCGGATTGCCTTCGACGATCTTCGCGTTCCGCGCGCCGCGAACGAGATTGTCGCGCCACGGCTCGGTGTCGAGCCCCGAGTGTACGAACAGGTCAGCCTTGTTCAGCTTCACCATCTCCGTCGGTCCGGCGAGCACGTTGTGGACGTTCTCGGGCCCGCGCATGATCGACTGCACGGTAACCTTGTCGCCGCCGATCTGCCTGGCGAGGTCGGCATAGTCGGTGGCGGTGGTGACGATCTTCAGTTGCGCTGGCGCAATCGATGCGACCAGCAGCAGAATTAGCATTGTCAGCGTTTTCATGACGACTCCTTACTTCATAGCCCAGTACGGATGCGGCGGATGCGCGCCGAAGGTGAAGGTGCATTGGAAATACAACGTGTCTTCCGACGCGACGTCGCCGTCCTTGTGCTGGTACTGCATGCGGAAGCGCAGGAACTCGAAGTAGTACCATGTGACGTATGGCGAGATCGCCCAGACTTCCTGAGAATCATCGACCGCGTTTTGCGTCCAGTCGCCGCGGATGCCGACGTACCAGTCGCGGTTCAACTGCTGCTGCCCGAGGACGTAGAAGCCCTTGGCGTGCTGCGTCTGGCCGTCGTCGGTATCGACGTTGCCGTAGATTCCCTCGAACATCAGCATCGAATTGGCGAACCCGCCGGTGGGATCGGTGCGGACGAGCGTGGCGTCCAGGCCGTACAGGAACGCGTCCTGCGAGCCGGAGTTGTCGTGCTTACCCGCCAGGAACGAGCCGCCGAGTTCGAAGTTCCAGTCGTCGCTGAGATTGGTATTCCAGAGCGCGTGTAGGTTGACGGCGGGCGAATCGACGGAGGCGTCGTTGTTGAGCACGGGTGTTGTCTCGCCGCCGCCTTCGCCGGTGACGACTTCGCCGACCAATTCGACGTACTGTCCGCCGACCCAGTCGGGCGGGATCACGTAACTGAGGCTCAGTCCGCTATCGGTGAGCGCTTCTTCACCCAGGAATGATTTGTTGACGAAATTGTTGTCCGTGGTCGGCCAATTGTGCTCGTGGAGGATGTTCTGTCGCCCGAACCGCAGGTGAAAGCGGCCGAGCTTGGCGGTGAGGTTGTTGACGCCGAAATCGTGAAGGAAGACGTACGCCTCCTCGATCTCGATTCCCTCGTCGATGCCCCCGCCGCCGTCTTCGGCATCGGTGAAAAAGAGGTCGCTTTCGACTTCCCGGGCGATCGGAAGGATGACGACGCCGTCGGCGATCGGCGCGATCGGGGCACGCAGGTCGAGTTCGACCGAACCGATGTCAAAACGATTTCGGGCAGGGTTTTTGTTGAGGGTTGAGATGTTGCCGCTGAAATTGCTGACCACGCCGATGCTCGGATTGAAACTGGCGGGCGTCCGCATCGTAAACGGCCCGGCGGTGCGAGCGTCGATGTCGGCTAGGACGTCCTGTTTCGTCTGGTCCACGGCGTCGCGGGTGGTCGCCGCAGAACGCTGGTTCAAGTTTCCTTTCAGACGCGCGATCTCCTCGTCGCGATTTTTGAGTTCAGACTGGTATTTTTGATCGAGTTCGTTCAGACGTTTCTCGAACTGGTCCATGCGATCGTCGGCGGCGGGCGCGGTCTGCGCGAGAGCGGCCGAAACGACCCACGGCAGCGCGACGGCGGCCAATAGGCCGGTGCGGGCGTGCATGAGTGCTCCAATGCTTGATTTGTAAGATGAAAAGGCTGGATCAGATTGACGGCGCTAGATGCGCGCCGGCGGGCCGCGACAGGAGATGTGTTCGGCAAAGCGGTGGTCGCGCGTCTCAATCACCTCGGCGACAACTCGCTGCGCGAACTCGATCGACGCGATCCGAAGGTCGCACATGTCCATAGACATCGGCGCTTCGAGAGCGGCGTGGATTGCACAGTTGCCGCTCTCGTGTTTTACAGGTGTTTCACCCGAGTGATCGCGACAGGTGTCTTCGATCTGATGCTGCCATGCGTGCAGCGACGCCATCACGCCCGACCCGAGCGAGAAGACGACCAATACGAGGATCGAGGCGACAAGCTTTCTCAACGCAATTAGCCTACATCTGCGCGAGCGGCTTTGTCAATCAGAAATGCTTGTCGCCCTTCCGGCTTCAGGCTTCTGGCCTTCTGGCCAGCGCCGTTCTGCTAATTCGACGGGAAGAAAAGAACAGGAATTTTGCGTTGCGGATGGCTCGATACGGGAACGCAGATAGGTTTCCCGGGAATAGAGATTGATTGAACGCGCCGTATTTATTCGTACAGGTTCCTATCGCAGATGTTCGCCATCCCGTCGGCGGGATCGCGAAGCTACATTCGGGGTGCTCCGGAATCAGGGCTCGTGATCGTCTGGGCGGAGGCGCGAGCCCAGTGCGGGTGGACGGGCGGTTCAGTGGGTGATCAGCCGGTCGAAGGCGTTATCGATGAGTTCGAGGAGTCTGGGGAGGAGGAGGGCGGGGTCAGTGAGGCGGGGGGGGTCGATGGCGGGGTCGAAGACGACCAAAGGCAGGCCGCAATGGCCGAGGTGGACTTGGAGGAGGAGTCGCGCGAGGATGCCGTTGAAGCTGGGAAACATGGGGTCGGTGAGCAGGTCGATGTGCTGGCGGGCGATTTCGGTGATCGCGGGCTGGAGGCGCATCTGCGGGCTGTTGATCCGCCGGACGGTGCTTTCCAGGCGTTGCATGCCGGGCAGGTCAAGGCTGCTGGTCGACAGGCCCGCCGAGACGGAGGTGTACCAGCGGACGCACTGTGTCACGCCCAGCGGCTCGCGGCGCGTGAGCCGCCGGACGATCGACAGCAGGATCGCCATGTGGTTGCGAAGTCGTTGGCGTTGGCGTGATCCGAACGCCCGCTGCACGCGTGTGCGTCGCTCGGCGGCGGCGTCGAGGTCGGTGTCGGCGACGTCGATGCCTTCGAGCCGGAAGCTGGTGACGGTCATCTGCCGATTGAACGACACGGGCAGGCCTGCGCCGTTGGCGCGGGCGAGCCCGCGTTTGCGTTCGAGGGTTCGGAGCCAGCGTGCCCAATCGACGTCGACCGGCATGGGCCGGGCAAGCAGGATTCGGTCGAAGGCCGGCGCGGGCCGGTCTTGACGGGTTTCAGGCCGGGGATTGGACATACCGCCCGAGGCACAGGTTCCGCAAAAAATGCTCGATAACCGAATGGCTGATAACAACCGTCGTGCCACGTAGTGAATGGTGAAATGATGTCGGAAGGGGTCAAAAACGAGGTTTCGGGGTTCGCCGTTTCGACTCGTTTCGCGCGAGATTCGGGCAATACCCCCGATCGAGCGCCGGCGTGCTTAAGAAGTGTACACGTCCGCGAACGCGGGTTTGGGACGTCCAGAGGAGGGCGCAACGCTTACTGACTTGCTTCGTCGAGCACGTGGTCGGCGACCAGAATGGGCACGTTGGTGGCGACGCCCAGCGCGATGGCGTCGCTGGGACGCGAATCGATCTGGATCACGTTCCCGTTCTGGCGGATGTGCAGGCGGGCGAAGAAGGTGCTTTGCTGGATGTTGTTGATCTCGATGGCTTCAAGATGCCCGCCCATCTCGGCGATCACGGTCGCGAGCAGGTCGTGCGTGAGCGGCCGGGGGGTGGGAATGCCCTTGAGGCGCCGGTCGATGGCGTAGGCTTCGCCAGAGCCGATGACGATCGGAAAGCTCCGCTCGCCATGGACTTCTTTCAGAACGATGATTTGCTGGTCCTGCATCTCACTGATGATGATGCGAGCCAGCTCCATCGGCACGGACATCGGGCAACTCCTGGGAAAACTGCGAACAGCAGATCATACCAGAATCGGCAGCAGAATTCAGTCTGCTGCTGGGCAAGGCGCATCGGGAGGAGTTGGACACGCTACGTTTGATGGTGCGGCGGGCAGATGACGCCGCCTCGCGACCACGAATGCGGCCGCGAGGCGTCGGGTTTTCTTTCAGGCGAGAAGGGGGGGGGTCGCGCAGTTCGACCGCGACTCGCTTACTTGCTGCGGTCGTATTTACCTTCGGCCATGCGTTGAAGAATGAGCGTTGCGACGTCCTGCTTGATAACGTCGGGATAAAGACCGAGGATCGCGGCCTGAATCAGATCGGGCTGGCTTGCAAACCACTCCACCATGCGTGAGGTGATTGCGATCTGGGTGATGCCCAGTTGATCCGAGATGTCCAACAGCCGCTTCTTTGCATCCGTCGTGAGTTGGATGCGGAAGACCACGCGCTTTTTCATACTCTTATCCTTCGGTCCATGACCGAGTAGCCCTCTATGGATGCAATGTGGGCCAATTGTGGTGGCGCACGCACCCGCTGGAGGGGATCCGACCCGAAATGCTTCCGACCATTCAAAACAGACAGACTACCGCTGGAAGGCGGCAGGGATTAACGATGCCCGAACCAAGAGTGTCATCGGCGCATCCCACTGCCCACTTCCGCATTCAGCACAAGAATCCGAATGCCCGCGGATTACCGTGCCATAGCACCCACACAAGTGCGTCCAAATGCCTCATACGCAGACCATCGCCGCCTTCACGAGCACGGCCAGCGTTTTCTCGCTTACCCCGAGCTAGGCAGCGACTCGTTTGTTCGCCAGACCCGTCACCAGCGACATCGCTTCGCGTTTGCGGGGGAGAGCGTCTGATCGTGCTTGCGGGACAACGCAGGCTCATCCGCGCTGGCAAACAGGCTACAGGGGTAGCCCGCAGAGGCAGCGACGCCTCTCATACAGTCGGATGCGACCGGATCGTCATCGTTCCCGTACACCTGCTCCTGCCACGTCACGCCCTTTCCAGAGTCGCCAGACGGCTCTAATCTATGCTGGTCCGACGTTTCGTAAAGTAACCGAAGTATAAAATCCGGGATAGCCGTCGGCTTTCAAAATTTTAACGGTTAACCTAGGGGGGTCTTCCCTATGCCCGACTGGATGTCAGGAATTCTCGCGGGTCTGGTCATCGGGCTCGCCATCTCGGCGTTCGGCGGACGCCTGCTTTACCGCAGGCTGCTGGCGGCTCGCGAGCAGGCGAGACAGGCGGAACGACTCGCCGAACTCGGCACGCTCACCGGCGGGCTGGCGCACGAAATCAAGAACCCGCTCTCCACCGTCCTATTGAATTT
>JBBQQZ010000185.1:0-7421 GCA_038215325.1 Tepidisphaerales bacterium
CAGCAGGTGCTGAGCATGTTTCAGACGCTGCTGGGCATCCGCATCGGCTTCGCCGGGTTGATGCGCGTGCGCTGCGATCTGTTTCGCAAATTGCAGGAACTTTCGCTCGCCTATCACCGCTCGCAGCCGCAGGGGGATGCGATTTATCGATTGTCCTGGGATACGTACGGCATTCAGAACGTCGTGCAGGGGTTCATGCAGTCGGTGATTGTGAACGTGCTGACGTTGTTCTTCATGGTCATCATCATGCTTAGCAACAACTGGCGCTTGACGATGGTCGCGCTGGTGGCGGTCCCCGTGCTGTACTGGACGACCAGATTTTATAGCCGGATTTTGCAGAGCAAGGCGACCGAGGCGAAGGAAGTCGATTCACGCCTCACCACCACGATCCAGCGGTCGGCCTCTACGATCGGGCTGGTGCAGGCGTTTTCGCGTGAGAAGGACGAATACGACCGCTTCCACGCGAACGTCCACGCCAGCGCTTCGGCCTACCTGCGCTTGCACTGGCAGGAGGTGCTGTTCTGGCTGATGGTCGGCAGCATCCTGGCGCTGTGCAGCGCCGTCGTGCTGGGGTACGGCGGCTACCTGGTCTATCAGGACCAGTACGTGCTGAACCGCGGCGGCGAAGGGTTCACAATGGGGAAGCTCACGATCTTCCTCGGTTTCCTCTCGCAGATGTACGGCCCGCTACAGAAACTGTCGGGCAGCACCACGATGCTGGCGATCGGCATCGCGGGGTGCAAACGCGTATTTGAAGTGCTGGATCGCGACCCGATCATTAAAGATGCCCCCGACGCCGTCTCGCTGCCCAAGCAGCCGCGCGTGCTCGAACTCGACAACGTCATCTTCAGCTACCGCGAAGGCAACAACGTGCTCGACGGCGTGACCTGCACGATCTCGCCCGGCGAGATGGTCGCGTTCGTCGGGTCGTCCGGCGTCGGTAAAACCACGCTCCTGAACCTCGTCCCGCGCTTCTACGACCCCGTCGGCGGATCGATCAAGCTCGGCGGGCACGACCTGCGCCAGATCAAGGTCGCCGACGTACGCCGGCATATCGCGCTGGTGCTACAGGAGAATGTCGTCCTGCCGACGAGTGTGAAGGAAAACATCGCCTACGGACGCCCGGATGCGACCGACGCCCAGATCAAACACGCCGCCGAACTCGCCGGGGCGGCCATCTTCATCGACAAGCTCGACAACAAATTCGAAGAGCAAGTTTCCGAAGCCGGCTCCAACCTCTCCGGCGGACAACGCCAGCGCATCAGCATCGCCCGGGCGCTACTCACCGAAGCGCCGGTCATCATCATGGACGAGCCGACCAGCGCCCTCGATCCGCAGCACGAACAGCTCATCATCGAGACGCTCAAGAACATCAAAGGCCACCGCACGCTCATCCTCGTCAGCCACCGCCTGAGCACCGTGGCCGACTGCGACCAGATTTTCGTCATGGAAGCCGGCAAAATCATCGAACGCGGCAAACACCATGATCTGATCAAACAACGCGGGTTGTACTGGCAGATGGCGAGGCATCAGCTCAAATTGGAAGACGTGGAACCGCAGATTTCGCAGATTGCGCCGATTAAGGGAGAGGAAAAATGACCCCTGCAACCCGTGACCCACAGACATATGCGATTATCGGCGCAGCGATGGAGGTCCATGCGGAACTCGGCTGCGGGTTTCTTGAGGCGGCTTATCAGGAGGCGATGGTGATCGAGTTTGACCATGCGATCCATCCCATTTCTTCGCGAAGTTGTGACGCCAATTCATTACAAAGAACATCGCTTGGAGTGTCCATACCGTGCGGACTTCGTCGTATTCGGCGATATCATCATCGAGATAAAGGCTACAAAGGAGCTAACCGACATTGATCGCGCCCAAGTTCTCAATTATCTCAAAGCAACCGGTTATACACGTGCGCTGCTGATGAACTTTGGCGCTACGAGCCTTGAGTTTGAGCGGATCGTCCTAAACCATATTTCCCCATCTGCGTAACCTGCGAAATCTGCGGTTCCATGCCTTTATCTTCCAACAATCTCAGAATCATCGTCGGCGGCATGGTCGGCCAGTTCCCGCTGGGCGGGGTGGCGTGGGATTATTTCCATTACGTGCTGGCGCTGCACGAACTCGGCCACGACGTTTACTACCATGAGGACACGAACACGTGGCCCTACAACCCGGTGCTTCAGCAGCCGTCGGATGATGGGTCTTATAACGCGGAGTTCATCCACACGTTCTTCCAGAAGCACGCGCCAGGGCTGGCGGATCGGTGGCATTACCGATTGCTTCGCGACAAGTGCTACGGCATGACCGCCGAGGCGTTTGGGGACGTGGTGCGGACGTGCGACGTGTATCTAAATGTTTCGGGGGTCTGCACACTGCCCGAGGATTTGCCGGCCAGGTGCCGCAAGGTGTTTCTCGACAGCGACCCGGGCTACAACCAGATGGGCCTTCAGGACCTGCTCGACGCCGAAGGCCCGACCGCCAAGCGGTACGTCGAAGTCGCCCGCGAGCATGACGTTCATCTGACGTACGCCGAAAACATCCATCATGCGGATTGCCAGCTTCCGCACGCCGGCATCAAGTGGATCACGACGCGGCCGGTCGTCACGTTGCCGCACTGGGCGGAGGCGCGCGAGCACCGCATCGCGCCGGACGCGGCGTATACGACGATCATGACGCTGGACCTGACCAAGGAGCCGAAAAAGCTCCACTACAAGGGCGTCAACTACTACGACAAACGGCCGGAGTTTGAGCGGTTTATCTCGCTGCCCAAGCGCGTGCCGAACATCCCGCTGATGCTCGCGATCGGCAACAACCGCAGCCTCGACATCATCAAGGAAAACGGCTGGCAGGTCGTCGACGCCGGCGTACGCAGCATCACGCCCGAGGCGTACCGCGATTTCATCGCCGAAAGCGCCGGCGAATGGAGCATCGCCAAGAACGTCTACGCCGCCACCAATTCCGGTTGGTTCAGTTGCCGCACCTGCTGCTACCTCGCCGCCGGCAGGCCGGCGGTGGTGCAGGATACGAAGTGGTCGCGCTACGTCCCCAGCGGCGAAGGCATCATCGCGTTCAACACGATGGAAGAAGCGATCGCGGGGCTCGAAGCGATCTCCTCCGATCCTGAAAAGCATCAGCACGCGGCCTACGAGATCGCGCGCGAATACCTGGCGGCCGATCGCGTGATGCCGAAGTTGCTGTCGGACGTTTTCTCCTCACAACTCGCAACTCGCAACTCGCAACTCCCATGAAGATCGTCGTCGCCGGCTATATCATCGGCTATCCGCTCGGCGGGATGACGTGGCATCATCTCAACTACCTCCTCGGCTTCGCGTCGATGGGGCATGACGTGGTGTTCTACGAAGATTCTGGCAAGTGGTTGCAGCCGTACAACCCATCGATCAACGCCTGCGAAGACGATCCGACCTACGGCATCGACTACCTCAACGCCACCTTCGCGGCCGAGGGGCTCAAGGCGAAGTGGTGCTATCACTCGGAACTGCTGAACCGTTACTACGGACTGACGCACGACGAGTGGTTTGATGCCGTTCGCGGTGCCGACGCGCTGATCTGCGTCAGCGGCGTCACGCCATGGCGGGATGAGTTTTCGCTCGCGAAGCGATCGTGCGTGATCGATACCGATCCCGTTTTCACGCAGTTGCGGCTGCGTAATGACGAATCGTTTCTCAGTTATTACAAGCTGTTCGATCGCGTGGCGACGTTCGGGCGATTGATCGGCCAACGCGACTGCCCGCTCCCGACCGCCGGGCTGGAGTGGGTGGGGACGTGCCAGCCGATCGCGCTGGACCACTGGCCGGTCGTCGAAACGCCAGCTGACGGCGCGTTCAGCACGATCGGCAAGTGGGAACATTCCAACGACCGCGCATTCGAGTTCGCCGGGCAAACCTACGCCAGCAGCAAGGGCGTGGAGTGGATGAAGCTGCTCGACTTGCCGCGACAAACGCGCTGGCCGATGGAGATGGCGATGGCGTCGCTGCCGGAGCAGACGCGGACGCAGTTCGAGTCCCACGGCTGGCGGTTCACGGACCCGACGGCCGCGTCTATTTCGACCGATGCGTATCGAAATTTCATCGAGTCGAAGGCGGGGGAGTTCACGGTCGCCAAGCAGATTTACGCGGGATTGCCCAGCGGCTGGTTCAGCGACCGCAGCGCCGCGTTCCTGGCGTCGGGCCGGCCGGTGATTACGCAATCGAGCGGGTTTGAGCGCTGGCTGCCGACAGGCGAGGGCGTGTTCCACTTCGCCACCCCCGACGACGCGTCGGCGGCGCTTGCGGAGATCGCTTCCGATTATCCCCGCCACGCCCGCGCCGCCCGCAGGCTCGCTGAAACCCACTTCGACGCACGCCGCGTGCTGGATGACTTGCTCGATCGAGTCATCTAGAGCGGATTACATCCGCTCGTAGCGGTCGTGTTTTGTAGGGTTCGTCGTGCGAACCGTTTTTCAATCGGTTCGCACGGCGAACCCTACAAAAACGCCACACCCGCCTGCAATCCGCTCTAGCGTTGGCGGGTGCCACGACTTGGTACGCCAAGCCGTGGAAGGCATGCGATTCCCGGACCACGCAGTATCGGCCAGCCGGCCACGGCTTCGAGTACGAAGCCGTGGCACCCGTACAACGAAACGATTCCCGCCCGATCGCCGAGCGATGCAACGCCACAACGCCCTCTCCTCTGCGAGGAGCGGGCGTTCTGGGTTAAATTGGCCTGATTCCGAACGGGTAGCGCACGAGGCGGGCTCGAACGGGTGTCCGAGTCCGGCGTCGTTCTTAGTACGCGAAGCCCGGCCAGACGAAATACAGGAAAAGGAAGACCGCGAGCAGAACTCCGAATGCGATAAGCAGCTTCTTCTGGCTCCCGCCGGACTCTTCTTGACGATAGTTCTTTGCCATGGGTGTTTTCGACTCCTCTAAGGTGTTTTCGTTGATCGGCGCGACGTGCGAAACGACCATGCCCGCGTGGGCTGCTTTTCGTTCGGCATCACCCTTGCTAGCTGCGGTCAGCTCCAGGGTCATGCGGGCACTAGTCTCTTTGTTTGAGCCGGTTACCCTGAACTTTGTCATCGCCTTCCTTCGTCCACCGATTAAGGGGGATCGTAACAAATTCGGCCGGGGGGTGTTAGCGGCGGGGGTGGATTTCGACAGGGGGGCGGGGGAAGCGGGAATGTCGCATGACACCTCTGAATAACCCGGTCATCTCCAGAATCTCATGCCGATGTACTCCGAAGCATCTACTTGATCACGCGGTTCGTAGGCATTCTGGCTGCCGACAAGATCCTTCGGAGTACCTCAGGATGACAGTTCGCGGAGTTTCTGAGGTTGTTCAGAGCACTCGAATGAACAACGGCAGCGTGCCGGATCGGTCGTGATTTATTCGACATTCAGCATTCGACACCCGGCATTTCTCGACCCTGCGTCATCCCGTCGCACCCCCCGGCCGGGCTTTGGCTTGCGTCCGGTGGCGGGTTCGTCATAATCCGCCGTCTTAACCGAGGGCACGAATGGCCAAAGCACGCGCGATCGTAAAACGTCGGAAAGCGGTTCGAAACATCCGCAAGATCACCCGCACCATGCAGATGATCGCGACGGCTAAGTTCCAGAAATCGCTGAAGCGTGCCGTCGCCACCAAGCCCTACGCGCTGAAAATCCGCGAGATCGTCCGCGCAGTAGCGCTGGCGACCGGCGGCGAGGTCGATCACCCGCTGCTGCGCGCGGTGGACCCCAAATCGGCGTCGAAGCGCGTCGCGTTCGTGATGCTGACCAGCAACCGCGGCCTCGCCGGCGGGTACAATGGCAACGTCATTCGCACGAGCCTGAAGTTCGTGCAGCAGCTCGAAGCCCAGGGGCTGACCGTCGATATTCATGTCGCCGGCAAGAAAGGTGCGTCGTACCTGGCGTTCCAGAAGCGCGCGATCGCCGCCCGCGTGCCGATGAGCGATCCGCCGAAGTTCAGCGAAACCGACGTGCTCGCCGACCAGCTCATGGCGGATTTTGCCGCAGGCAAAATTGACGCGGTTTACGTCGGGTTCATGAACTTCATCTCCACCGGCGTCCAGCGGCCGGACGTGCTCCCGCTGCTGCCGGTCGGTGCCCTGCGAGACGCGATCGATAACATCGCCCAGCAGGTTTCGGAAAAAGAAGAGCAGTCCAAGCGCGGCGCAATGGACGACAAGCACATCGGCGTCGAAGCGACGATGGCGCCCCCGGAAATCGACGACCGGACGATCTTCGAGTTCACGCCCGCGCCCAAGGAACTGCTGGATGAACTTATTCCGCTGGCGGTGAAGACGGCGTTCTTCCAGACCTATCTCGACGCCGCCACCAGCGAGCACGTCGCCCGCATGGTCTCGATGAAGGCCGCCACCGACAACGCCGAGGAAATGGCGAGGGCGCTGTCGCTCCAGTACAACCGCGCCCGCCAAAGCCAGATCACGACCGAACTGTCCGAAATCATGGGCGGCGTCGAAGCGATGAAAAACTGATCGTCCGTCGCAGTCAATTGCCTCATCGAACCGCAGTGTTTGCAGATCATGCAGATTTTGGTTTTCAGACCAAATCTTCGTACCCTGCGAACGCTGCGGTTTTTTGTTTCAGACGGAGATGGGTATGAAGACATATTGCAAGGTAGGGCACGCTATCGCGTGTTTTGCGGCTTACGGATTCGTGGCGCTGCTGGGCGTTGGCTGTGCGGCGTCAAATTCGCCGAAGCAGGTCGACGCGCCGGCGGAGTGGGGTCCGACGTATTCGCTGACCGACGGCAAAGTCGAAGTGCGCGTTGCTCCCCAGATCGGGCGAGTGATGCACTTCTCCCGCGTCGGTGAACCGAATCTGCTCTGGACGTCGCCCGTCTCCCCGCCCGCCAAGCTCGGCGCTTTCCCCAACTACGGCGGGGACAAGCTCTGGCCCTGGCCTCAGGACGCGTGGGGCTGGCCGCCGCCGAAGGAAATTAGTGAAGGGCCATACGAGCGGGTGAGCGACGCGATGTCCGGTCCGGTCGAACCGCGATCTGGGCTGCGTGGCGTTCGGTCGGTGTCGCTCGGTGATCGCGGGCTTGAGAGTGTCTATCGTCTCGAGCGCGCGTCGCCCGCAACGAACGCAAAACTCACCGGCTCCACCGCCGCCTGGTCGATCGTGCAGGTTCCTCCCGTCGACGCCGTCTACGTGCGTCTGATGAAAAATCGTCCGGCCGAGCCCACGACGCAGATGTCGAAGAAGAAGGTGACGTTCGAAGCGATCAACGATCGCTGGGTCAAGCTCACGCCCAACTACGACGGCACGAAGATCGGCCTCGCTGGCGATTTGCTGGCGGTGCGGCAGGGGGAGCGGGTGCTGGTGATCGAACGGACCGAAGGCAACGACGACCCCGACCTCGAGCGACAGGTCGCCGCCCAGATTTATTTCCAC
>JBBQQZ010000186.1:0-7376 GCA_038215325.1 Tepidisphaerales bacterium
ACGCCGCTGAACAAAGAACTGCCGCCGTAGCGAAAACTGATGCTGTTCGCATAAGATTCTCCCGAAAAGTGAACACCCGAAGAGATAGAACACGCTGACCGAACACCGACCAGCGAAGATACCTTAGTTAGTTAAGGAAGCCCGAGGATCACGTATTCCAACGTTCTTCCCATGCCGAACTCATTGTCGTAGCCGGGGCCTTGCAGGATCATGCGGTCCCGAACCGCTCCTTGAAACGGCAAAGCTTCGACGTGGCCATCCATGATCAGCACGTTGAAATATTTGTTATGGAACATGCGCCCGCCCTGGAGCGGAGCGAACGACCGGCGCTCCCATGCCAGAGGAGCGTTGTTGGGCTTATCCCCTAATTTCCTGCGCGAACCTCGCAGTACACGCTGCGGGCTCCCCGGTTCGCCGCTCCAGAACCCGCCATAAAAAATGTAGGAGGTGTCGTTTTTGACGTTGTCGACCGGACCTTCGATGGCGAGTTGGTCGCGAACGTAGGTGTCGCTCGGACACGCGAACACGCCCAGCGGCAACTTACTTAACTCGCTCACAAGGCCGAGTCCGCGTGGAACGTTTTGGAAGATCACATCTATCGAACTGGTGTACTGCGCAGTTTCTGCCCAATCCCAGCGCAGCGAAGGCAGGGCGTTTCGGTTGTCGTTGGCGTACATCGAGGAGTAGACATAGCACTGACGAAGGTTGGACGCGCACGCCACCCGCTGCGCGGCCACGCGGGCTTGATTCAGCGCGGGCAGGATCAAGGAGATGAGCACCGCGATAATGCCAATGACGACAAGCAGTTCCACCAACGTGAAGGCTCGGGGCGCGGGCGTGACTGCGCCGCAGGACTCGCGAAGCACCCACGGCATGGGCAACGTCACCAGTTCCGGGCTGGCCGCCGCGGGGGAACCGGACTTGGCGCCCAGCATCCTGGAATCCAGCATCTCGACGCACTTTCGGCCCATCAAGCGCAGGTCTTGACGGGCTGCGGTAAGCGGCACGCTCATGCCCGCGGAACCGGGCAAATCTCCGAAAGCAACCACCGCGATATCCCGGCCGGGAACCAGGCCAAAATCACGCAGGACCGAGTAAACGCCCTGCGCCATGCCATCGTCGTTCAAAAAGATCGCTGTTGGACGAGGTGATTCAAGCATAATTCGCACCGCAGCCGATCTCCCAGCATCACTGGGTTCGCACATGTAAGTTTTGAAGGAATCGCTCGACAGTCCGGCAGCGAGGAGGGTTTTGCGGACGCCCTCGGTTCGGCGTGAAGTGGATTGGAATTCGAGCACGGGAACAACGAAGGCGAACCGCTTGTGCCCCAACCCCAGCAGAAGCTGCGCCGCCTCGCTCGCCGCCGACTCGTCTTCCCAAACCACCGCCGGCAGGTCCACTCCATATAGCAGGCGATCCGCGAGGACGACGGGCATCGACCCATCGAGCACACGCGAGGGCAGATCGGCATGTCCCGCGTCATTCGACGTCGAGAGCACCACGCCGTCCACACCATTGTCCGCCATATGAGCGAGCAGTTGCTGTTCGCGAACGCGGTCATACCGCGTACACGCCACCATCATCAATTGCCCACGAACACCGACGAATTCTTCGACGCCCGAAATGATTTGTGAGAAAAAATCGACGTCCAATCGGGGAACGATGACCCCGACGGTAGCACACCGGCTCGGCCGTCCTCGGCGGTTGGAGACCGCGACGCCGGTTTCGCGAAGTTCATTCGCCCGGACGTGAACCCGTTGACGCGTATGGCTCGACACGCCCCGGCGATTGTTTAATGCGCGGGAGACGGTGGACGCGTCCAGTCCCAAGTCGTCTGCAATCTGGGTAACGATCGCCATGCGACAAAAAAAAACACATTGCTTTTAGCTAGGCAATTTAATTATTCCTATTTTTTCGCCGTTCGCACGCAATATTGCAACAACCTGCATTGGGACGGCAAACGTCCGTTCACGCAAAACGGGTGGAAACACTGAAAAATAGGCCAAAATAGTGAGATTTCGCCGTTCGGCACGCGTCCGCCCCCCCCTCTCGCGAGGGCGCGGGAGAGGGAAGAGAAATTTCCTCATTGCGAGAAATTGCGAACGCTTCGTAAGCCCACGCCGGGCTCCGGCGCGGCTGCTTCGCGATCTGCGGGCAGGCTATTCTTCCACGGCAGCACTGCCGTCGTCCTGGAGGTGCATCATCCGGCCGTCACGACGGGCACGGTGCTCGGCGGCGGTCCAGAAGCGGCGCGGGGTTTGGTTTCCCCACGGCGGACGATCCATCCCCTCGTAGCGATCGATCACCACCGGCGGCTGGCAGAGCGACACCGTCCGACCCGTCAATTCCGCATCGTCCATGCTTGACGACAACTCGAACGCGAACCGCCTCAGCCCCTGATCCGTAAAATCGTGTCGCCCGGCATAGATCGACGCGTCAACGCCACCCCACGCCATGCGCGGCGCTCGCAATAACGACCACGTCATCACGTCGTTTTCACATGAGGCGCTGTTTGCGTCTGGCGAGAGCACCGCCAAGCCCGAAGCCGACGCCCACCCGTGCAGCGGCCACTCGATGAGCCCGGGGTCGCGATCCACCGCCCCACCCGCAAGCCCCGCACGCCACACTGACGCCGGAACCGGCAACGAGATCGGCATTTGCAAAAGCTTGAACCGCTCGGAGTACGTCACGTGAAGCTCGATCTCAACCGTCGCACTGCCCGCGTGCAAGCTCAGCGTCAAACGCAATGGCGATCGACCGATTACCGTCTCACACCGCACCCGCGCCCGCAGCGGACCGGTTTCCTCGACGACCCATTCGCAGTTCGAGAGGGTTGCGACGATCTCTCCGGCGAACCGGTTGACGTGGAAACCCCATGTGTCGGCCGGGTCTTCTCGCAACCGCAGCGACAATCCGCCACTGCCCAGAAGATCGCGACCGTCAATCGTCACGCGATCAATTCCGCTGGACGACAGGTGAACCGATACGCGCTCGTTCGCCAGAGAATGTGGCGTTGCGGTTAAGCGGTTCGGTGTCTCGACGGCGTTCGGCTTGGCATCTTCGCGAAGCAGATACACCGCCGCCTCCCCTGCGGCGACTTTCGCGGGGAAGACAATCGCGGGGGTCAGGAGGATCGTGGTTTGCGCCTGCACGTGCTGGAAGGGAACGGGCACGCCATCGCCGTCGGAAATCCATCGGTCGCCCCATGCGGCGAAATCGATGAACGCCGCGTGCTCGATCATGCCGTCAAAATCTCCGGGTCCGGGATTCAGAACCGCAATCTGCTGGAAATTGACCTTCGGCAATTTGGACCGCGCCCACCGCCGGGTGACATGCGTGATCATTTCTTCGGCACCAATCCGCGCCCGACCCTGCATCGCATGGACGGCCGGCCAGGCCCCGTCGATGCTCGTGCCGGCAAGGATGTCATGGAACTGGGTAAAAAGGAGGTCTTCCCAGGCGTCATTCAGCTTCTGCGTCAGTTCCGGCTTTTCGGACGGTTCAGCGAAGCGATGGATCGCCGCCTCCGCCTGCCCCAGTAGATGCTCGCCGCGGCGCTGCTCCCGCTTTACGTCCTGCATCACGACATAGCACCCAGGAAATACCTTCTGAAGCTCGTATTCGACCACCGGCAGTTGGTCACGATCCTTGGCCGCGGCGCGGAAGAACTCCTGGGGGGTACTGAAACGCAGTTCCGCGCCTGCGAAGGCGTGGCGATTGCTCAGGATGTACTCGATGTTGCCCTTGGTCGGGCCGCCACCATGATTTCCAACCCCGTAGAAGCACATCACATGGTCCAGCCCGGGGTTGGCCGCATCGATCGAAAGCATGATCTGCCCGTATAAATCGTCGCTGCGCGTCGTATAGGGCGCGGGGATGCGATAGCCGAGCACCTCGCTCCCGCCCACGCCCCGCCATCGAAACGTGGCTGCGGGAACCGGCGTCTGTTCTTGGCTTGGACGATGGAACACGTAACCGATATGCCCGTGAGCGGCGAGGACGTCAGGCAGTGTCGCGGGATGGCCGAAACTGTCCACGTTGTAGCCGACGTCGGGCGAGACGCCGAACTTCTCCTGGAAGTAGCGTTTCCCATGGATGAACTGCCGATGCAGACCCGCGAGGGTGGGAAGATTGACATCCGGCTGCATCCATTGCCCGCCGGTGATGTGCCACTGACCTGAGGCGACAAGCCGACGCACCTCGCGGAACATCGCTGGATCGAGCCGCTCGACCACTCGATAGCACCACGCTTCGCCGCGTGTGAAGACAAAGTCGGGGTATTCGTTACATCGGTCGATCGCACTGCCGAAGGTCGCCAGCACTTCATCGACACCCGCCTGCCACGGCCAAAGCCACACCGGGTCAATGTGTGCGTTGCCAATCATATGAACGATCATCAAGTCGAACTCCTACGTCAACCAATTCGGCAGGACAATAGTCACAGACCTTCCGCCGGGCAAGCTGCGCGAACGATAGAATACCCCGCCGGCCGGCATCATCCTGCGGCATCCTGCGGCGCGATGGTTGGATTCGTGGCCAAAAAAGCTAATGCGCGACCAAGCGGCTGTAAAAAACCGTCGCCAGTCCCAGCAGGGAGAAGAAGCCGACGACGTCGGTGATGGTGGTTGCGAAGATCGTGGCGCTCTGGGCGGGGTCGAAGCCGAGCCGTTTCATCAGGAACGGGATGCCGGCACCGGTGGCGCAGGCGATGGTCTGGTTGATCACCAGCGCCGCAAAAACCAGCACGCCTAAGGCCGGGTTGCCTTGCCACATCAGCGCGACCAGTGCGGTGACGACGCCGCACGCCAGGCCGGTCAGCAGGCCGACGAAGGACTCGCGGATCAGTACCGATCGCAGCAGGCGTCTGTTGACGGTTCCCGTCGCCAACCCGCGCACCGCCACCGCCATCGCCTGCGCGGAGGCGTTGCCGCCCATGCCGGCGATGATCGGCATATAAATCGCCAGGACGGCGATTTTGGTGATCGTTTCCTGGAACATCCCCACCACCGCGCCGGCCATAAACGCGGTGCCGAGATTGATCAGCAGCCACCAGACGCGCGAGCTAAAACTGAACTTCCACGTGCTGGTCAGGCGCTCTTCGGCACCGGCACCGAACATCTTCTGCAAGTCTTCGGTGGCTTCTTCGGTGATGACATCGACGACGTCGTCGACCGTGATCAACCCGATCAGTTTCGACAGTTCATCGACCACCGGCATGGCCAGGTAGCCGCTGTCGCGCATGAGGCGGGCGACTTCTTCCTGATCCATCGTGGCAGGCACGCTGCGCACGTTTTTGATCATGATGTTGCGGAGCTGGCGCGACGGCTTGGCGAGGATGAGGTCGCGCATCGACAACACGCCCACCAGCCGGCCGATGCGGTCGATGACGTAGACGTAGAACATCTGCTCCAGCTCTTCGCTAAGCTTGCGGAGCTGGTGGATGGCGTCTTCAACGGTGAGGTACTCATAGAGTGCCGTCACGTTGGTGGTCATGATGCCGCCGGCGGTGTCGGGCGAGTATTGCTCGAGGTGGCGCGTTTCGGCGGCTTTGGCGACGTCCAGTTCCGCCAGCAGTTCGTCGTGGGCAACCTGGTCTACAAGGCCCAGAATATCGACGCGGTCGTCCGGGTCCATCTCCGCCAGCACCATGGCGGCTTCCGGGCGGTTCATCGCCAGGATTACGCCGGCGGCGGTGCCCGGGTCAACTTCTTTGAAGATCTTGGAGGCGGTTTTCGGGTCCAGGTACTCGCCCACGGCGGCGGCCTGGTCGAGTTGCAGCATCTCCAGCACGCGGGCGCCCTGCCGACGCGGGCCTTCTTCGATCGCTCGGGCGATTTTCCCGGGGGACGAGGCGAGCAATTCGGGCGTAATGTCGATTTCGTTGTGCCCGACATCAAGGGACACCCCGGCCGCATCCGCCGCGGCTTCGTCGAGTTGGGCTTGTTCTTCCGATTCGGTCATGGGTATCGGGGCCTCTTTGCTCGGAGTATATTAGTCATCGGCACATCGCGGGCCAGCGTCCACTCTTGCCAGCCGTGAGTTAGTGCATATATTCGCGCGAAGATTTCGATAGCGAATTCAGAAGTGATGGGCGGAAGGAGCCAAGGATGGCCGCTAAGCGGTCCGCGAGCACGGATAAAGATGACCCCGATGGCCTGTTCAATGGCGTAACCACCCCCGACGGCGTGCCCCCCCTCAACGGCGCAGGCAACGGCTCGGGCGGCGCAGGTGGCGGCACCACGCGCGGTTCGACCACCCCGCCCGGCGGAGAAGAGGCCGCCAACCTCCACGAAATCGCCCAGACGCGATACCTGAACTACGCCCTTTCCGTCATCACCAGCCGCGCCTTGCCAGACGTGCGCGACGGGATGAAACCCGTCCATCGACGAATTATCTACACGATGTGGCAAAACGGTCTGCGCGCGACCGAAAAGCACCGCAAGTGCGCCACGGTCGTGGGCGACGTCATGGGCCGCTATCACCCGCACGGCGACGGCTCGATCTACGAAGCGCTCGTCCGCATGGCGCAGCCGTTCATGATGCGGGCGACGCTGGTCGATGGGTCCGGGAACTTCGGCTCCATGGACGGCGACCCCGCCGCCGCGATGCGATACACCGAGTGCCGCCTCACCCCCATCGCCGCCGAAACCATCAACGAAATCGACCAGGGCACCGTCCACTTCCGCGCGAACTACGACGGCACGCGCGAAGAGCCCGTCGTCCTGCCCAGCAAGGTGCCGAACCTGCTCGTCAACGGATCCGCCGGCATCGCGGTGGGCATGGCGACCAACATCCCGCCGCATAACCTTGGCGAAGTCTGCAACGCGCTATTAAAGGTGCTGGACGACCCGGACATCAAGGAATACCAGCTCGTCGCCAACGACGCCGTCCGCGGGCCCGATTTCCCCACCGGTGCCCAGGTCCTCAATACCAAGGCCGAACTGCTGGAGATCTACAAGACCGGCCAAGGTGCCATCAAGATGCGCGCGACGTGGGAAAAAGGCCCCGCCACGCGCGCGGTGCAGGTGCTGTTCATCACCAGCATCCCCTACGGCGTGAACAAGGCCGAACTGGTCGAGGCGATCGCACAGGTTGTTATCGGCCGCAAGATGCCGCTGCTGCTGGACGTGCGCGATGTCAGCACCGACGACGTGCGCATCGAACTGCAACTGAAGAAAGACGCCGAGATCGACAAGGTCATGGCGTTTCTGTTCAAGCACACGCTGCTTCAGACCAATTTCAACGTCAACCTCACCTGTCTCATCCCCACCGACAACCCCGAACTCGGCCGCCCCGAGCGGCTGGGGCTGAAGGAAATCCTCTGGCACTTCCTCCACTTCCGCCTCGAAGTGGTGACCAGGCGCCTCGGGCATGAG
>JBBQQZ010000187.1:0-7347 GCA_038215325.1 Tepidisphaerales bacterium
GAAGTACATGAACTGCTTCCACATCGACGACGCCCGTGCGCCGGCGCTTCCCTCGCGGGAGGCAGTGGGATCAAACATCTGCCACCCGTTGGCGGTAAGCACTTCCACCCAGGCGTGCGCGTGGCTTTGTTTGACGATGTAGTATCCGCCGATCGAGTTGAACTCGTCGCACTTGAAACCGACGACCATGCGCGCCTGCATCCCAAGGCTTTGGCACATCAGCGTCATCGCGCCGGCGAAGTACTCGCAGTGCCCTTTCTTGAAGTCGTACAGAAACTGCACCATCGGATCCATGTCCATCACGCGCCGCGCATCGGTGAGGTCGAGGGTGTAGCTGAACTGCGTTTGCAGGTGCTTCTCGAAGTTCCGCGCCAGGACTTCGTCGATCGCACTGATCTCATGCGTGTTCAGACGCTGCCGGGCGAGATTGCCTTTGTCGTCGCTGCCGGCGACGTCGTCTCTGAGGGCGTAGTCGCGGATCTCGGTCGGGACCGCGTACCGCTTTGTCGACTCAGCGCGCGAGGCCTCCCATTGTCGACGAATCTCCCGGGTGAGGAAGTTGTCGATGGGGATGCGTGCCGGGCCATCACGGCTCGCCGGCGCAATCTTCCCGGTGGAGACGATGGTGTACGGTAGTTCGCCGGTGAGCGGATCCTGGAGTTGCAGGACTTCGTCGGCGCGTCCGAAGCGGAGTCGCAACTCGCGCGACGGGGTGAACGTGATTACGCCGGGCATGCCGAAAAGCACGTCGGAACCGGTCGGGAGCAGGCGGATGTCCTGCTTGTAGCGGTCTTCGCCGAAAGGCGTGGCGTTCAGCTCGTATTCCTGCCCGCGCGTTACCGCCGGGATGATGTCGGCAGACGCTGCGGTTGTGCGTATCCACTTCCAGCGGTCGACGTCGGTGGGATCGCTGACGTATGTGTCCGGGGCGCTCCCGCGCAGGTAGATCACCTCGCCGCCCGCGCCGAACGGCTGGCCGTTCTTCGTGACGTTGACGTAAGCGACCTCGGCCTCGTTCTGCGTGATGCGCGCCACGTCCTGAAAGCTCACCTGATCGCTGAACCCGGTCAGCGCCTGGCTTGGTTTGAACGCCAGGTTGCCGATGATGCCCGCCCCGGTTCCGCGCGGGAAGAACAGGAAGACCATGATCGACATGCAGATCGACACAACGCTGACGAACGCGGTCAATCGGCGCATGGATCGGGGGAGGAACCGCTGGTCCTGGCGCAGCGTGAGCGGGTTGACCTTTCTCTCGTCCACGCCCATGACCGATTTGGCGTGGTCGGTCTCGGTCTTGAGATGAAACAGCAGGCAGCAGTAGAGCGACAGGAACAGGTACGCCACGAACAGCAGCCCGAACAGCAGGCTCGCCGTGCTGATGGCCGCCGCCACCATCAGCAGGAGGCTGAGGATGAGCAACTGGGCCAGATCGCGATTGGCGCGGTGTTCGAAGAGCTTGACGAGTTGCAGGAAGATGAGGAACTCGCCGATCGCGAGGATGGGCGGCCCGTGGATCTGCTTCACCCGGACGACCAGCAGCGCGGCGAAGACCAGTGTGATGGTGTTCGCCGCCAGTCTCGGCAACGGCTTGAAACTGCCGCGCCCAACGAGCCACATGTGCAGCAGCGTCGCCGCCGTCGCGAGCAACCAGATCCCCGGCGTCTGTGCAGCGACTCCGTAGCCGAGAAAGCCCAGGAGCAGCAAGGCGTACAGCGTCGGGCGAAATTGCTTGATGTCGTACATGTCTTAGCGTGCCTCGCGGGGGCGTTGAGTTGCGAGATGCGAGTTGCGAGATGCGACGACGCGTTCTCGCTCGCAACTCGCAGTTGGCAACGGGCAACTCCGGTCGTGGATCAAGATCATTTAGAGTACCCCAACGAAAAATCCACCTCATCCGAAAAGCTGAAATATCTTTGATAATGTTCTTCGCCCGAAGACAGCGGCACGAGCCCGCCGCGCACGGATTGGCCGAGGCTGAGCGAGACGTTGCCGGGGGAGACGACGACCGCGGTGGTGTCGCTCTTGATCAACGGCCGGGCGGTTTCGAGCACGTCGTGTATGCCGTAGGTGTTGTTCCGGGTCAACCGCGCCAGGTGCGTGAGCAGGTCAAGCCGGTGCCGCTTGCCGCGATTGGGCATGACGGTCAACCAACCCTGGTTCCAGAGGATCAGCCCGATCGGCAGGCCGGCTTCCATCGCCTGATCGATCACGGTCGCCGCCATTGCGATGGCGCGTTCGACCGCCATGTGATGATCGAGCGAGTCGTCGGCCGAGAACGTATCGACCATGACCAGCAGCTTTGGCGGGGAGACGCGCGTCATCTCGCGCATCACCAGCCCGCCGCCGCGCGCTGAGCGTTTCCATGAAATCCAACGCGGGTTATCGCCGGCGCGGTACTCTTTCATGCCGTAAAACTCATCGCTCCCGCCGCGCGAAGGTCGCACATTTTGCCCGACAGATTCGGCCGAGCGGAACCGCTGCATCAGCTCACGCCGCATCTGCCCGATCGCCGGGAGAACGACGACCGAATCTTTCTGACGACGGTTTACCGCGCGTTTCACGAAACCGAACGGAAAGCTGGTGCTGAGCTGGAAGTGATCGAACTCAAACACCCCCCGCATCCGAGGCATCACCTCGGCGGGCACGCTCGCGGTCGTGCGGTTGGCACAGTGCAACATGTACGCGGTCGGCTGGCGCGTGAACGCGTCAAGCCCGTCCCCTTCCGCCATCGTCACCGAAAGACTTGGCCAGTACCGCTTGTGATTCGTGATCTGGTAATAAATCACCGTCGGCCGGCCGACGATGGCGTGGTCGGGCAGAACGCGCTCGACCGTCAGCCGCTGAATCACCAGCCCGCTGATCAGGAACGAAACGAACAGGATGCCGATCATCAGACCGAAGACGCCGAATAGCAGGTTCGCCTGCGTGTTAATCGCCGCCAGGCCGATGAACATCATCATCGTAGAGTAGATGAGCCCCGTGAACGAAAAATCCAGCGACGGCTTTTTCCGGATCACCTTCGGGTTCTTCGAGGATTTACGCTTCTTTGCCATGGGAATGAGTTAAACGCGAAGGGGCGAAGTGGCGAAGAAATGCCAAATGCCAGACATCAATTCTATGCACCGCACCTCGCGTTCCTTCGCATCTTCGTCCCTTCGCGTTGAATCATTTCGGTGCCGGAACGCGTTCGAGCAGCGCCTGGAGGATTCGCTGCGTGGCGTCGCTGTCGCCGTTGCCAAGATACGTTTTGCTGACTACGCGGTGGGCGCAGCAGGCGATGAACAGATCTTTGACGTCGTCGGGAAGCACGTAGTCTCGCCCCTTCACGATCGCTGCGGACTGCACCGCCGTCGTCAGTGCCAGCGCGCCGCGGGTGCTGATGCCCAAGTGAAGTTGTTCGTGCTTGCGGGTGGCGTCGGTGAGATCGAGGATGTAATCGACGATGGCAGGGTCGATCTTCACGAGCGGCACCTGGTCCTGGAGTTCGACGACTTCTGCGGCACCCATCACGGGCTTGAGGTTATCCAGCAGCGTGCGGCCCGGCTGCATCGTCAGGATGCGCTGCTCACTCGCCCGCGGCGGATAGCCGACGGCAATTTTTAGAATGAACCGGTCCAACTGGTTTTCCGGCAGGTGATAGGTTCCTTCGAATTCGAACGGATTCTGCGTCGCCACCACCATGAACGGCCGTTTGAGGCTGAAGGTGTGGTTGTCGACCGACACCTGCTCTTCGCTCATCGCCTCGAGCAGCGCCGATTGCGTGCGCGGCGTCGTGCGGTTGATTTCGTCCGCCAGCAGAATGTTCGTGAAAATCGGACCCGGTTTGAACTCAAACTCGTTCTTGTCGCGATTGAAGATCGACACGCCCAGCACATCGCCGGGCAGGAGATCGGGGGTGAGCTGCACGCGGGAGAAATCGCAGGCGATGCTCTTGGCGAGCGATTTGGCGAGGACCGTCTTACCGACCCCCGGCACATCCTCGATCAGCACATGGCCGCGAGAGAGAAGGCCGATTAAAAGCAGGTCCACCGCGCGGGCGTTGCCAAAAAAAACAGATTGAATGTTCGTGCGAAGTCGTTCGATCCCTGATATTGCCACGTGTCACCTGGTGAATGCGCCGAGGGTGTCGTTTCCTGTTCCTAGGTACGCATTCTAACAGGCGGGGGTTCGGGATGCATTCGCCGAAGGCGGGTTCTGGGGTTCGTTATCAGAATTCTTGTACGGACAATGCCGGCACCCATTCCCGCAACAACTGCCCCGGCGGAGGTGGAACTGACGCGTGAAGACCCACCGACCAAGCTCGACGTAATAGTCGCGGCCTTCGACGAGGACGTCGGGCGGTTTGCGATCGGCCATCCGCTTCACTTTCTGCTGAACGCCGCGTTATCGATCGGCCCGACGAACCCGAGGTTCATTCGGGCATTATCCGCTCCGTAGACGTTGGTGCCGGGATAGGTCCAGGCCATCGCCTCGGCGGTGACATGCCCGTCAGCCCAGCAGATATTTGCCTGCTTTCGGTGTCGAAAGTGAATCGACGGACTCGTCGCCCCGCCACCGTACGCGCGCGGAGGCTCGGTAAAGCAGTACTCGAACACGTTCGTTCCCCCCGCCGAAGCCGCAGCCATCGCGGTGTCGGCAAAGAGCACCTTCTGCGTCGCCCGAAGGATCGACGATGCCTTGGCTGGCGTTCGAGCGGCGCGAAGCGTGAACCCATCGACACCCATCGTCGATCCGAAGTGCGATCCGTTGTACCCATACCCGCCCGACGCAGCCTCGAACCCGGCGACCGTAACCTCAAAAACCGGGCACCGCCGGACTTGCCCGTCGCCCAGATACCCGCGCATCGGAGAGCCGGCAACGTCGAACGGAGAGGATGCCGTTGGGCGTGATCCAATCCAGCGTTGAAGGTTCGTCGTCAGGATGTCCGGCGATGAAGGCGGAAAATACCCGTGATTTTCGCTCGCGTACCCGTGCGCTGCAATCCCGAACTGCCGAAGATTGCTCGCGCAGACCGTGCGGCGAGCCGAATCCCTCGCTTTGTTGAGCGTGGGCAGCAGGATGGCGATCAGCGTCGCAATGATCCCGATCACCACAAGCAACTCAACCAGCGTGAAACCATTTCGCCGAAAGTTCATAAGGCACCTCAAGCAGTTCGACGCCTGCGCGACAGAACCCAGGTCAGCCCCGCCAACATAGACAACGCCGCCGGCTCGGGGACGGTCCCGGGCAAATCGATTACCGCATCAATGTCGGTCGTGATCAGGCCCGTCGAAACCCCGTTCACCTGACCGGACGCGTCTGAGGCCAGTGCGTCGGTAATGCGGACGAACTCAATCGACCCCAGCGACACGAAATCATACGTCCCCTGCGATAACTCCAGCGGGACACCGCTGCTCGTCTGGCGCACCGCGCGTTCCAGCAAGAACCCATCACCCCCAGCGCTGCCCGACGATCCCGGCGGGAGGAGCGGGTTGCCTGTCCCGTTCACCGTGCTGACATCGGCATAACTCGGCAACTGGATCGCGCCGACGCCGGTGTCGATCCCATAGACGAGTTCCGACGGAAGTTTCGTCGGCAAGATCAGAAACCACTCTCCCGGCTGTCCGTTCGGAAGCTTCTGCGCGACTTCGACAAACCCCGGCTCCCGGTAAAACTGACCGAATCCCAGGAAACCCAGTTCGATCGCATTACCGAAAACTGTGAAGTCGAACCCCAGTGGATTCGTCGATTCCGAGTCGGGAACGTTATTCAACACGGGTTCGTCGAACCCGAGCGTAATCGAGCCGCGCTGTCCTAACTGCACAACCGCGGTCGACGCCACCAGCGGATTGGCAGACGGTGAGATCGCCCCGAGCGCCTGGCTCGGATCATTGAAAAGAGACTGATTTTCCGGATCGCTTCCGATCGTTTGGAGCGAGCCGGGGGAATAATTGAACACAGTGTCGGCCCACGGATTGGCCGCAACGACGGGCGCGGTTAACGTGAGCAGGATGAGGGAAAAACGCTTCATCGGGTCCTCCGACGCATCAAGATGGCCAGCGGCGCGATCGTGCCCATGAGCAACGACGGCTCAGGAATCGCGATCACCTGGAGCGTGGTGACACCGTACCGCGAGACGTAGATGCGGTTGTTGGCCGGGTCGTAAATGACGGTGTTGCCATCGACTGCAAAACCCGGCCCGGTGAACTTGCGGAGATCTTCCACGGGTGACGACGCGCTGACCACGGGTTTGCCTTCGAGAAGTGCATCGGCGCTGACAACCGCGATGTAGCCCGAATCGCCCGAGCCGAAATAATCGCCACCGCCGACGAGCAAATTGCCGTCACCATCAAAGTGCAAGGATGACGCGCTTAGGAGGTCCGCGACAAGGGTGCCACCGTTTTCGAAGTCGACCGGCGATCCGCCGGACATCGCGGCGGCGATGGATGCGGCGGTGAAACGCTTGACCCATCCCGTCTCGCTCAGGCCTGCGGTCGCGCCCAGATCATAGCCATTGCCAGTATACAAGTTGCCAGCCACATCGACCGTAACGCCCGCCGAGTAACCACCGATGTTGCTGACGACCGTCTTTGCAGTATTGGCGGCGTTCGAAGTATCGAGGATCGACACCTTGCCGAAACTGGTAATAGCCAAGCTGACGTTAGAGACCCATTCGGCGTCGGTGTGATCGACCGTGAACGTCGTCGCCGCAAGCGTCCCGCCATTCAGCGTCGAGATGTCGAGCACGCCGATCAGGCTCGGAACGCTGTTTCCTCCGATCGCAACTTTCGTTCCATCCGGCGACACTTTCAGGAATGCCGAGCCATAGCTGGGGATCGTAAGCCCATTGATCGTGCCACCGAGCGTGAAGGTGGACAAACCGACCGCAGACTGGATGTACAGCGCGTTGCCGCTGAGTGTCAGCAGCCGTCCGTCCGCCAGCGCATCGGTCGACTCCGCGGCCGGGCGCGTGACGGTCGAACCCGTCAGGTAATACTGGCTAAAAAGCGGGTCCGCCGCCCAGGATACCCCCGACGACAACAATGAAACGCCGCCGACTGCGGCGAGAAAAACGCATCGCATCACAAACCTCTTTCGAAGCTCACCTTTTCGCGAGGAGAGCCAACAAAAAATCCCTCGTCTTTCGCGGGCGAATTTCAGCGCCGGGGAAAGCCGAGGGATCGAAGTCTGTGCTTATGTCGATGGGTGCATCCGTGCGGTCGTCGTGTTGACGCGTCCAGGACGCAGCCATGCCAGGCCAGCGTTCGAGCCCGGGCGTCCCAAGCGGTTCAAAACCGCGTCGCGAGGACGATCACCAAGCGACCCGAAACAACAAGTTCCGGGTCCACGCAGGCAGGTCTTCTGGCT
>JBBQQZ010000188.1:0-7344 GCA_038215325.1 Tepidisphaerales bacterium
GTATCGCGAGCAACGCAGGCTGGAACGCGTGCGCGAGGCGCTGCGGCACACCAACGAAACGATCAAGTCGATCGGATACGCAGCGGGATTCAAACGATTAAGCCACTTTTCGGCGTGGTTCGCGCGGCACACGGGGACGAGTGCGCGTCGATACCGACAACGTAGTCATGGCGCGGCATGATCGGATCGGATCGAAGACGCGCACCACGTAGTGTTGCGGTTATGGTCAACTGTTCGTGCGAGCAGCCTGCGCGGCGTGATCAGGCGGTGACCGACGGCGAGACCGATTGAACTGCCCGGGGCTCCGGGGCTCGCAACATGCGCAATACGCGGTGGTGGTGCGAGCGGTATTCGCTCCCCTTCGCGTCGGCAGTGAATTGCAGGCCGCGCGCGCGGGCTGCGATACCCATGGGGACGAGCTGGGCGCGGTTGTCATACCAGTCGCGCATTACCGTGGCGATGGCGTCGATGAGTTGTTCGGGGGTGGTGTTGTCGTCGATGGGTAGTTTCTTGCCGCAGGCGTCGGTGACGAGCATGCCGGGCGTGAGATGGTCGAGCGTCAGCACCGGCACACCCGCGATCATCGCTTCGACGACCAGGCCCTGGCTGTCGCGCAGGACGGTGTGTACGCAAACGTCGGCTTGAGCGACGAGGCGGACGCAGTCGATGTGCGGCATATCTCCAGGCAGATGGACGCGATCGGCGACGCCAAGGTCATTCGCGATCTGCTGCACGGTTTCGCGCAGCGGACCGTCGCACAGATGGATATAGCGGGCGTTGGGCAGATTCGCCTTGGCAAACGCGCGAACCGCCAGATCGACCCCGCGGTAGTAGCTGAGTCCGCCGCAACTGGCGAAGGTGAAGGGTTGATCTGTGGGGCGCGCCGCACGGGCGTCGATTGCGGCTTGCTGTAGTTCGGACGAACCGGCAATCGCGGCGCACGACACCTCGATCGATTGCCCGCCGTACCGTTTGAACCACTGGGCGCACGCGCCGGTGCCGGCGATCAGCAGGTGGGCTTTGTTGATGCACCGCTTCAGCATCGGATCGTGCCGCCACACCGACCGCGCGACCAGACGCAGCATGTCCGAAAATCGCGAGTAAAGCGGGACGCGCTTCGACAACCCTTTCGGCAAAACTTCGCCGCCGCCGACCGGTCCGAAGATGAAGCCGACGCCGTCATCGACAAGCGCGGAGCCGGCGCTGGGCATCCACCACCGAAAGAGCGAGACGTGCTGCACGAGATCGAGCTTTACCTCGCGATGAATCCTTTTTCCCGCGCGGGCGGCGGCGAATTGCCAGAGGTAGTAGTGGATGTTGAACAGCGAATAGAAGCTGTTTCGCATCCATCCGATCCACTTGGGCAGCGCGACGTAGGTGACGTGGACCGGGTGGCCGGTGTGCTTGGTCTGGAGGAACGGTTCGATAATCTCGCGGTTATCCGCGTGGGTGATGACCCAGACCGGCTGGGTGCGGGCGAGGTCTTCGACGTAATGCCACCCAAGGCCCCATTCACTCCCCCGGCCGGGACCACACGAGTAGGCGATGTAGAGAAGTTTATACGGCATCTCGCTGCTCACGCGTAACCCGATTTGCCACCCATCGGCAACTTCCTTCATTACGATCCGCGCGGACCGTTCCCCTCCAAGATCGGCGGAATCCCGGTACTGCTGAACCAATTGCCAGCCTGCAAAAACGTCACATCCGGCTTAAACGGGCTTATCGGGCGAAAATCATCCTTCACTCACGCCCGCTTCCGCACGATGAAACATGACGAAGCGCCGCACAGTTGTCGGGAATCCTCCCCTTCTGCGCATAGGACTTCATAAAGGACACGGCTATGAAAACGTACTGGCTCGGCACGATCGGTTTGGTATGCGTTATCGGCATCGGCTGCAACGTGGCCCCCAAGGCTCGTCCGGCGTCCGAGGCCAAGGCGCCCACCACCCAGCAGGCGATGACGCTTCGTCCGGGTGACCAGATCGAACTGAAGTTCTTCTACGCACCGGAAATAAACGACACGCAGAAGATCATGCCCGACGGCACGATCATGCTCCAGCTCGTCGGTCCGGTGCAGGCGGGCGGCAAGACGCCGGGCGAACTGGCGGCGGACCTGAAGTCGGCGTACGCCGAGCACCTGAAGTACCCGAATGTCACGGTCATCGTCCGCGAGATGCTCCAGCAGAAGGTTTACGTCGCCGGCGAAGTAGTGCAGCCGGGCATGGTTGATCTGCCCGGGCCGATGTCGGTGCTCGAAGCGGTCATGGGCCGCGGCGGGTTCGACATGACCACCGCCGAGATCTCCAGCGTCGTTGTCATGCGCCACGAGAACGGCAAGCGGGTCGGCTACAAGGTTGATCTGAAGGAAGCCTTCGCCGGCGGGGAAGTCGAGCCGTTCATGCTACAGCCGCAGGACATCGTCTTCGTCCCGCGCACGGCCGTCGTCAACGTCAACAACTTTCTTGAGCAGTACGTCGCAGGCGTGATCCCGCAGTCCGGGTTCGTCTACACGCGCCAGACCGGCGACGCCAGCTTCGGGATCGATACGTCGCGCTAACGGATTGATCTTTTGCCAGTCGGAGATTCCATCGTGAACGACATCATTCTCGCATCCCAAGCGTCGAACGACCCGCTCGTCAGCGCCCACCAGCGCTCCGCGAAAAGGCCGTTCACTGGATCGCCCCGAGATCTGCTCTTCGTGCTGTTCTGGCATCGAAAGAAGGTCGTCGGGTTCTTTATCCTTGCGACCGTCATCACCGCGCTGGCGGTGCTGGCCTTGCCGAGCACCTATCGCAGCGAATCGAAGCTGCTGGTGAAGATCGGTTCCGACACCGTCACCCCCGATGCCTCGGCGGGCATGACCGGGCCGATGGTGCAGCCGGTGGTCTATTGGGAAGTGCAGATGAAAACGGAGCTGGAAGTGCTCCGAAGCCGCGAAATCGCGATGAGCGTCGTCGACAACGTCGGTGCCAACCGCATCCTCCGCAAGAGCGATTCCACCCCGGTCTCGAAGGACGATCCGAAGTACAACCAGGCCCTCTTGGCGCTTCAGACGAACCTCAGCCTGGAAGTCGTCCCGGATTCCAGCATCCTGCTGGTGGCCTACGAATCAGGCGATGGCAAGCTTGCCCAGGACGTGGCGGCGGCTTACGTGAGCCGCTATCTGGACCTGCGCCTGGACGTTCGTGATTCGAACAAGGGCGCGGTTTTCCTCGAAGGCGAACGCGCCCAGATGATCAAGAAAGTTCAGGACTTGGAGGACCAGGTTCGCACGATCAAGGACGAGGCGGGCGTCGGCAACATCGACGAACAGCGGCAGATCCTTCAGCAGCGCATCGGCGCGATGCAGAGCGACGTCGCCGGTGCCCGAGCGACGTACGTCACCGGCGAAGCCGAAGTGGGCAAGCTGGAAGAACGCATCAAGGACGTGGCCCCTCGGGTCGTCACCCAGGAAACCGTACAGCAGGCAATGAGCTGGCGCGACGAACAGAAGAAGACCGTCGCCAAGCTGGAACTGGATCTCGCCAACGCACTTGCGCGGTACTCGTCCAGCAGCCCGCACGTGGAGATCTTGCAGAAAAGCCTTGACGCTGCCCGCGCTTCGCTCAACACCGACAACGGCGGCAATGAACGTGTCGAAGCGATCAACCCGATCTGGCAGGCGATGCAGCAGCGCCTGGAAGACGCGCGCACCAATACGCAGGTCGCCAGGGCCCGCGAAGCGGCGCTGGTGGCCGAGATCGCGACGGCGGAGATCAAGCTGAAGTCGGTGAACGACGTGGAGTTGCGGATCAAGCAGCTCCTGCGTTCGGCGAACCTTCGTGAAGACCAGTTGAAAGCCATCTCGATGGCTGCCGACCGGGCGTCGCTGCTGGCGGCGTTCCAGGACGAGAAACTGAACAATGTCAGCATCGTGCAGCCCGCAACGCTTCCGCTGAAGCCCGTGGCACCCAACCGTCTGATGCTGCTGGTGCTGGGCATGTTCGTCGCCGGCACCGGCGCGGTCGGCCTGGGCATCGCATCCGAAACGCTCTCTCGCACGACCAAGCGTCCGGAAGATATCGATCGCATGACCGCGTTGCCGAGCGTGTCGGTGCCGGTCATCGACGGGTTCGGATTCATGGGCAACGGCACGAGCCGTACGCCCTCGATGAACCGCATCACGCGATTGCTCGGCAAATCCGAACCCACGACCACCGTCGTCACGCGCGCCGCCGGCACGAACGGGACGGTGTCGCGTGTTTCAGGAGTTGGCACGACGGACATTCGTCCGGTGCGTCGCTGGAGCCCGCAGTTGCTCCAATCAGCGCACGGGATTATCGACGGGTTGCTGTTCGATTCGATCCGCAACGCCGGCCATCAGACTGCGTTCGTCACCGGCCTGATCAGTTGCCGGCCTGGCCAGGGTGCCAGCACGCTGAGCGCGTATGTCGCCAGCGCCATTGCTGATCGGCTGGAAGCGTCGCTTCCGCTGCACCCGGACGATCGGGTGCTGCTGGTCGACTGCGATCTGAACGAACCGACGCTTCATCGCCTGCTTTCGATCGACGACTCGCCTGGCCTGGGCGATTGGCTGTCGATCAACTACGTGGACGCCCCGCCGCTGACGGAGTTCACGCATCCGACCAACCACGGGCGTCTTTCGGTCATGCCGTCCGGGCGATCAAGCACGCTCATGCATCTGCTGGATCGCGGTGACCTGTTGATCGACGAGGCGACGCGCCACTATCGCCACCTCGTGTTCGATTTGCCGCCGGTTTCGACGACGCCGACCGCGCTGCGTCTGGCCGCCAAGTGCAACGCCGTGTTGCTGGTGGTCGAGTGCGGCAACCTGCATCAGGAAGTGGTCCGTCGGAGCGTTCGCGCCCTCCAGGCCGCCGGGGCGAATGTCGCCGGCGTGATCCTGAACAAGCGCCGCTTCCCGATCCCCGACTGGTTGTACCAACGGGCCTCGTAACGCATCGCGCAAGGACGTGCAGTGAACGGGTTTCAAACCACAGTCTCGCGACCCCCTGTCGAATTGCCCGAGCCGATGCTCGCCCGGCACTGGCGCCAGCACGGCCGTGCCGCGCTGTCGGTTTTTGACCAGGGCCTGGTCAGCATCGCCAGCTTCGTCACAAACTTTCTGCTGTTGCATCACCTGGCAAACGACAAGGAGCACCTGGCGTACTATGCGCTGGCGCTGAATTTGATGATCTGGGTGGCGGAGTTTCACGCGACGCTCGTTTTTACACCGCTGACGATCCTGACTCCGAGGCGATCCGGGCAGGAGCTTCGCCGGTTTCATGGCAGCACGCTGTTGCAGCATTTTGGCGTGTCGATCGTTGCGATGATCGCGTTCCTGATCGCCGCCGTAATCGTGCGGCCGGGGGATCGGGATATGTCGCAGGCGCTGATCGCGCTGGCGATCGGCGTGGTCGTGGTCGGCTTGCGCAACTACGCCCGCCCGTTCTCGTTCATCATGCGGAACCCGATGAGCGCGGTGCTGGTCGATCTGGCGGTCTGCGTGTTGCAGATCGGCGGGGTGCTGCTGCTGGCCAAGTTCGACCGTCTTACCGCCGCGAGCGCCGTGGGCGTGATCGCGGTGGCGTCGGCATTGCCGGCGGTCTTCTGGCTGCTGGCGAACCGCTCGTTCTTTTCGCCGGGCCTGAAGCGATCGATCGACGACATGCGCGTCGAATGGCCGCTCACGCGGTGGGTGTTCTTCTCCGGCATGGTCTGGAACGCAGGCATGTCGCTCTACCCCTGGCTGATAACGACGCTCAGCGGCACGATCCAGGTCGCGGTGTGGTTCGCCTGTTACCAGCTCGCTGCCGTCGCGAACCCGCTGCTAATGGGTTTACAGAATTTCACCGGCCCGAGGATCGCCGAAGCGTTCATCGAGCACGATGTCCCGGCCTTCAAACGATTTGTCGTTCGGACCGCGTTGTACACCTTTGGACTGATGATCGGGCCAGCGATCCTGCTGTCGATTTTTGCCAGCCCGCTTCTGACGTGGATGAGCAAAGGACAGTTCGTCGGACACCAGCTTGCGATCACGCTGTTGTGTGCAGCGATTCTGCTTCAGTCGGTGACGTTCGCGCTGTCGCGCGGACTGTTCGCACTGCACCGCGCGGATCTTGATCTCTACTGCAATTTCGGCCCGCTGATCCTGCTGTTCACCGGCGGCGCGTGGCTGACGTGGAAGTATGGTGCCGAGGGCGCGGCGATGAGCATGCTCATCGCGCAGGTTCTCAGCAGCGGCTCGCGGGCGATCCTGTTCGCCCGCGTGAAACACGCCAACCCGGAGGCCGCATGACCTCCCTTTCGGTTCCCGTTTACGAAGCCGCGCCGCGCTCGGCGATCTGGAGCTGGCCTTGGCGCACCGCGCTGATCCTGTTCGTGCTCTTCGGGGTGGCGAACTGGGCGTGGGATATCAGCCAACGCTGGTACGAAAGTTCCTCCGGCGACGTCGACGCCCTGGTCGGCCGCATCAGTGAAGGCACGATGAACCGGCAGGTCGCATTCGCACTCCTGGGCGTGTACGGCGTCAGCATGCTGCTGATCCCGTCCGAACGATCCGCGAAGTTTAAGCTGCTGGTGGCGTATCCGCTGGTCGTGTTCGTCGGCTGGGCGCTGATTAGCGTGCTCTGGAGCGTGGACAGGGGCCAGACGATGAAGCGGCTGGTCGTCTTCCTGGCGATGCTGAGCACGGTGCTGGCGTGCGTGCGACGCTACGACATCCGCGAACTGGCGCAGATCGCGTTTATCGCGTCCGGGCTGACGATGCTGGTCGGCATGGGCAACGAAGCCCGTATCCTGGCGACCGACTCCCCCAGCTTTGGCCACTGGCGCTTCGGCGGGACGATGCACCCGAACCACGCGGGTATGAACTGCGCGGTGGTGATGCTGAGCAGTCTTTACCTGTTTCGCATTTCGAAGAACCGATTCTTCCTTGTCGTATTCGGCGCCGGGACGTTGGTGCTGCTGTTGACCAAGTCGCGTACCGCGCTCATGGCCACCATGACCGCGTGCGCCGCGTACCTGATGCTGGCGACCACCGCCTCACGGGCGGTGTGGGCGATGCTGATCGCCGGCTGGCTGATCGCGTCGGTGCTGTGGCTGTCGTCAATGCAGTTAATGCCTGATCTCAACAGTGCCATCTCCATGGGCCGCGACGACATCAAGACGGCAGACGTCAAAAAACTGACCGGGCGAACGGATATCTGGAAATTTGCGATCATGCAGGCCGGCCGCGACCCGAACCGGGTGTGGGTGGGCTACGGCTACGAAACGTTCTGGACCGCCGACAACGCCCGGGCGGTGTCGCAGTACGTGCGGTTCAAAATCTCTGAAGGCCATAGC
>JBBQQZ010000189.1:0-7314 GCA_038215325.1 Tepidisphaerales bacterium
ATTACCTGATCGGCAAGAATGCCTTTAGGGGCGGCGATGCGAACTTCGATGGTGTGGTGAACGTCGGCGACTTCAGCATTCTGTCATCCGGCTGGCAACTTGCTGCGACCAAGTACAGTCAAGGGGATTTCAACTTTGACGGATTTGTCAATGTCGGTGACTTCAGCGTGCTTTCGAGCAGTTGGCAGTTGACCTACGGCGATATGCCAACCGTTGATCTGCTGCTTGATGCAGGTTTTAACACAGAAACCGCGAGTTTTCTGGTCTCTGCTGTCCCTGAACCGACCTCAATCATGCTTCTCGCACTTTTCGGCATGTTTGCTCGTCGCCGTCGTGTTGCCCGATGAGTTGAAGGGCAGCGGTGATTGGTTGTGTGCCGCCGATCCCGTTACGTAGTTGATTTTCGGCACTAAATGAATTCAAGCAGTTTCAGACAAATTTTTCTCTTTTACCCCAGGAGTTGTGACATGTTTCTTGCTTCTCGATTTTTGACGGTTGCACTTGTCTCGTCGGCAGTTGCCTCAGCGGCTTCCGCTGCGACGATCGTGTCGCTAGTGCCCGCCGCGAACCCGAATCCCACTGGTATTCCGACCGGTTACGCGGCCTACAAGGCGGTTTTAACCTCGACCACCGGCATCGGTGCTGTTGATTTTGCAACCGGTGGCTTTGGAATTACTGGCGTTAGCGGAACGAGGTTTGCCCAGCGATGGGACTACAACGCGGATACCGAAGATTACGCGCAAACCGTTGCCTCCACCGCTACCACCGCAGCCGTGCTGCGAGACTCGCATTTTCTGTTTAGTCCTTCGTACACTGGAGCGGCCTCTGACGGGTTCAAGTCCGTCAGCACGATTGGTGACAACGAAGCTAACGATTTTGTGAACCTTTCGAGTCAGCAAGCAGACACGGGCAGCCCGACGCTTGCGGTTAACGGGTCCGATTACGGAACGGGAACTTTGCTTGAGACGTCGGCCGGTGTGGCGCTGGCGTACCAAAGTCCGACGCTGACCTTGGCGTATTTGGTTATCCCGTCGACCGGTAGCGTTCGCTTCTTTGGCGAAATCGGTGCCGTTGGCGGTGCGGTTGAGAGTTTCGATCAAACCGTTGCCGTCCCCGAGCCCACCAGCATCGCCGCGCTAGCGGGCGTTGCGTTGTTGGGCCTCCGTCGTCGTCGGGCGTAAGCCTGGCTGATGGTTGAGTGCTGATGTAATCAGCCGCCCGGTGGAGTCATTCACCGGGCGGTTTTTCGTGGCTTCGATATGTTGCGCGTTCCACTGATGATTCTCGCAGCATCCACTGCATCGGCACTCGCTGCAACGCACGACGTGCCGACCGTGCTTGCAGGCAGTGTTTCGGGCACGCCGGTTGATTCCCCCGACCGACGGATCGACGCCAACACCCCCGAATCCCGTTTCAGCGGCGTGGTGTCGATCGGCATTCTTGAAGACCCAGCCACCGGTGCGGCGCGGATCGGGTCGGGCGTGTTGATTTCGCCTAATCATGTGCTGACCGCGGCCCATCTGTTCGATAAGAATAACGATGGCGTCATGGAACCGCTTGCGTCGGACGTGCGCGTCAACTTCAACGCCGGGCCGAGGAGCATTCAACGGATAAGCGGGTACGTCACGCATCCCGATTTCCACGGGTTCTACCAGTCAAAGAACGATGACCTGGCGATCATAACGCTGCAATCCACCGCACCGGCAGCAGCCATGAGATACGCGATTGTCGATGCGTTGCCCGATGAAGGCTCGACATTCGTTTTCGCCGGCTACGGGCGTTCGGGATATGCCGATCCGCCAGGCGGGTCGGGGCTGGTGATATCAAGTTGGACGAGCAAGCGGGTGGGCTGGAACCAGTTCGATATATTCCTCGGCGATGACGAAGGCGGTTCAAGTCTGGAGCTGTTCCGTGCAGACTTTGACGGTCCTGGGGACGGGCTTGGCAACGATGTGGAATCTACAGTTGCTCCCGGCGATTCCGGAGGGCCAAGCTTCGTCGAGGACATTCATGGGACGCTTCGCGTTGCCGGTATCAACACCTATCTCTCGGGCATCGACGATCCGAACGCCTTGCCAACATTCGGCACGAGCTTCGGCGGCCAGGCCGTACCGGCGTATGCTGCCTGGATCAACACCGTCACCGGCATCCCCGAACCCGGCGCGGTCGGGGCGATTGGGCTGTTGGCGTTAATCCTGCGCCGTTACCGGCCATAGTAGTAATACGACCCGCCGCCGCGGGAGTAGGTTCCGGTGTTGCAGGAATTGTCGTAGTACTGCACCGGCGGGGCGATGTAGACGGGTGCGGGGGGATAGTAGATCACCGGCGGCGAGACATAGACCGGGCGCTCGATGTAAACCGGCGCGGGTTGGACATAGACCGGGGCGCGATAGGCGTTGTACCCGTATCCGGCGTAGCGCGGGGCGCAGTTGTCGTAAGACCTGCCGCCGGAGGAATAGCGGAAGCCGACGCTGACCTGGTCGCCGCGGTAGGACCCGCCGCTGGAGTACCCGAAGCCCACGCCCCAGCGACTCCCACCTCTGCGGTCGTTCGAGCCGTGGTTCGAGTAGCGGTCGCCACGGTCGTATCCGCCGCGATATCCATCGCCACGATACCGATCCCCACCCGCAAAAGCGGCGGCAGACGTTCCGATCAACACCAACCCGGTCGCAAACAATTTGGTCCACATGACGACGTCTCCTGTTTCTATGAACAATGATAGAGACACAACACCGCGATGTCGGTTAGAACCTCCCCCCGATTCCGATTAGCCCGCCCGTCCACGGGCGGTTGCTCGGGCCGCGAGCGGCCCGGCTAAACCACCGACGCTATTAGTTGCTCATCGAGTGCCTGCCACCACAACTGCTTGTGGTGATGAATCGTCAGCAAACAGGCGTGATGCGGGAACAGAATCGCGAAATCACTTCCCTTTAGGTGGGTGAGCAGGCTTTGGATAAATTGTTTTAGCGATTCGGTTTCGTGCGGCGCGAACTCGATCGCCGCTGCGTTCGTGCGGTTTTCGAGCAGTCCGGGATCAACGCCCGCGCGCTCCACCACGCCCGGCAACCACGCCCCGCTGCCGTGATCGAACTCAAAACTCCAATGACTCTTCGGCACCACCCACGCCGGCCCGTCAATCCGGCCCGGCCAGACGGTCAGCAGCTTCGCCGCCAGGTTCGACTCGTAAGGCGCGGGCACGCGCACGATCGTCGCCGGCAAATCCGCGCGGATCGTCGGATCATCCGGGCCGATCCACCCCACAATCGACGCCCGCGCCCCGCTCGCAAACGCGAACGCCCCGCTGTTGTAATACGCGCTGCGAAACCCAAGCTCGCGCATCCGGGCCAGCACGTGCTGATAATCGATGATCCACGCCACGCGATTAAGGTACGCCTGGAGACCTAAAATTGGAATGAAGAGCGAACGCCGCGCCTCTGGAAATCGAGTAGACTTCCGCGCGTGTTGCCGAGCGCCAACAAGATCGTCCTCACCGGCGGACCCGGCGCGGGGAAGACCGTCATCACGCATCGACTGGCGCGCGATTTCCCCGACCGCTTCGTCCTCGTCCCCGAGGCCGCCACGCACGTCTATTCAGACCTCGCCACACGCTGGGACAAGCTGGATCGGGAAGGCAGAAAGCGCGTCCAGCGGCTGATCTATGCCCACCAGATCGCGCAGGAAGATCGCGTGCTGGAGCAGAATCCGGGCAAGACGCTGCTATTGGATCGCGGCACGATCGACGGCGCCGCGTACTGGCCGGACGGACCCGGAGCGTATTGGCAGGACTTGCACACGACGAATTCTCGTGAGCTTTCGCGCTACGACCACGTCCTCTGGCTGGAGACCGCCGCTGCGCTGGGAATTTATGACGGGGACGCGTCCAACCCCGTCCGCTTCGAAAGCCCCACCGCGGCGGTCGAATCGGGAAAACTGCTGCTGGCACTCTGGAAAGACCATCCCCATCTCCACCACGTCGGGGCGTTCGTCACCCTCGACGACAAGATCGCGGCGGTGATGAAAATTCTGGGAGATGTCGAGTGTCGAATGCCGAATGTCGAATGAAAATGCGGGGAGGACCATCCCTCCACGTTCCACGCTCGTGATTCGACATTCGACATTTCTCGATCGTCCTCCGGGTTTCGTCAACCGTGGACTTCCTGTACGCTACCTGACCAAACAATGATGAGAGGTTCATACATGAAACGCACCGCGCTCTACACCGCCATCATCGCCGCCGGCATGATTGCGTATCAATTCGCCACCGCCCAGGACGGGACGGCCGCCAAGCCGACCACGCAGCCGTTCGGCGATCAGTACCAGACCGCCAGCTACGGCATCGGGTACGACATGGGCAAATACGTCAAGCAGAACCTGAAGCTGAAGCTGGACGACAAGGCGCTGATCCAGGGCATCCAGGACGCGATCGCCGGCGTTGATTCGAAGGTGTCGCCTGAGGCGATGCAGACCGCGATGCTCGCGCTCTCCCAGGAGATGAACGCCGCCGCCGACACCGACCGCAAGGCCGCCGGTGACAAGGCTGGCGAAGCGGGCAAGACCTATCGCGATGAGAACGCCAAGAAGGAAGGCGTGAAAGTCACGGCGTCGGGCCTTCAGATCGAAACGATCAAGGAAGGCACCGGCGCGACGCCGGCGGCGTCGTCGACCGTCAAGGTCCACTACACCGGCACGCTGATCGACGGAACCAAGTTCGATTCCTCCGTCGATCGCGGCGAGCCGATCGAATTCCCGCTCTCCGGCGTCATCAAAGGCTGGACCGAAGGACTCCAACTCATGAAGGTCGGCGGCAAGAGCCGGCTCGTCATCCCCCCGGAAATCGGCTACGGCGCTCAAGGCTCGCCCCCGGTCATCCCCCCGAACGCGACACTGGTCTTCGAAGTCGAACTGATCGACATCACCAAGCCCTGAGCGCGTAACCGAATCAACAACCCGAAACCCCCAAAGCCCATGCCCCCGGCATGGGCTTTCTTCTTGCGCTGCATTCCCATTTCAGATTTTTTTATGCTCGTTTTTCCGGACGAATCCGAAGAGCGCTGCGCGCTTGCCATGACAAACGCGCAGCGCGCCGGGTCTTAGTGAGGAGACACTCACATGAAGACAGACCTGAAACGCCTCGGCCTCGATCATCCGCTGCTGAACGACCCCGATCTGCTCGATGAAGCGATTCGCAAACTGCTCGGGCCGGCGCGGGTTCGGTTCGACCGGTTGTGGGCGTACTACCGCAACCCGTCGCGGCCGAGCGAGCAGATCGATCCTTCCAACGCGGATCGTCCCTACAGGCAAGCGCAGGAATGGGGATTGCCGGCGCGCATCACCGGCATGATTGCGGGCACGGGCGTGTTCGATGCGTCGCTCGCGAACGGGATCGAGCGTAAGGAAGTGGTGATCGAGAACGACATTGGCTGGCGAATCGAGACGATGGTCGATTTTCTGTTCGGCCGCGCGATCGTCATCAACTCCGCAGCACCAGACACCGACCGCGCCCGGCAGATCGAAACGCTGCTGCGCCACATCCTGGCTCGTAACGGCGGGCTTGTGTTCCTCCAGCAGTTGGCGCTGCTGGGCGCGGTCTACGGCAGTGTCGATGTCCTCGTCAAATACGTCCCCGAATCCGCGGACGATCCGTCCCTCACCGCGTGCGCCACCCAACTGCTCGGTGACACCTCCCACTCGCCGGTCAACGAATTTGATCTGAAGCCCAAGGCGAATCCAGAAGTCCCTCCCCCGGCAGCGACCGAGCCCGTCGATCCCGCGATCGACGACACATCGGCCTCGCCCACCGATGCAAGTGCCGACGAAACTCCCGCCACGGGAGCGAGCCACCCCTCGCCGAGCGCTCTCGAGCGCCTCGCCCGGATGGTGCGGTTCGAGATCGTCGAGCCGGCCCGGTCGCTGCCTCTTTTGGACCCGCACGATTGCCGATGCGCCAGCGCCTTCGCAACCGTCTACCAGATCGAGCGAAAGCTCGCGCCCGATGCGCCAAAGCATCGATGGTTGAAGCAATGGTTGCAGAAGAAGCCTGTCGATCCCAAGCGCCTGACGATCGTCGAACTCATCGCGCCCACGCGCTGGCAGCGCTTTGAAGACGGCGCGCTGACTTCCGAAGGCGACAACTCCCTCGGCCGGCTTCCGCTGGTTCACATCCAGAACGCCGCCGACCCGCTCAGCTACGACGGGCCCAGCGATGTCGAGCCGCTCGTCCCATTGCAGGACGAACTGAACACACGCCTCAGCGACCGCGCCAATCGAATCGCGATGACCAGCTTCCGCATGTACCTGGGCAAAGGGATCGAGAATTTCACCAACATGCCGATCGCGCCCGGTCAGATGTGGAGCACCGACAACCCCGACGCCAGCGTGATCGAGTTCGGCGGGGAGAGCGCGTGCCCGAGCGAGGAATCGCACATCTCCGGCGTACGCGAAGCGATGGATAAGATCAGCAGCACAAGCCCGATCGCCGCCGGCGCGATCAAAGGCCGGATCGGTCGTCTCACCAGCGCCGCGGCGCTGCGCGTGACGATGCTGGCGCTATTGAGCAAGACCGAGCGCAAGCGCACCACCTATGGCCTGGCGATCGCGCAGCTCTGCGAGCTGGCGCTCGCGTGGCTCGACCGCGCGGGCGTCTTTCCGACTACGCCTTCCGAGCGCGCCATCCACATCCACTGGCCAAACCCGATCCCCGCGAACGAGATCGAGCGCCTGGAGGAAGCCAAAGCCCGCGTCGAACTGGGTGTACCGCGCGAGATCGTGCTGCGCGAACTGGGTTACGCACCGTCTTCAACCTGACCCAACCCCATCGTCCCGCGTAGCCGCGAGCTTGCTCGCGCATCGAAGTAGCAAGCGCGAGCTTGCTCGCGCATGGAGATATGAAACGCGAGCAAGCTCGCGGCTACACGAAAACCTATCACCGAAAGGAGGAATCCATGCCCACTGAGACCCCCATCTCATCCCCGCCCCCGACCGAGAGGCCTGTGAACGCGCCGTCGCCCGATGCGCGTGACCGGCTCAACCAGCTCGCCAACGCGCTGGCGCAATCCCGCAACGCACAACTGCTTCGCGAATACCTGCGCCTGCGTTCGAGTCTCCGTTTCTGACCCCTGACAACTCACAACTGACTACTGACCCCTGATCACTTTTCTCCCAAAGGAGTTTCCCATGTCTTTCTCTGGAAAATGCACTTATACCGCCGGTTCGACTTTGCCTGAAATTGCTGAGGACGTGAGCGACCTGGTCGCGATCAACTCGCCTCATGAAACCCCGTTGCTCGACGCGCTCGGCGACGCCCAGCGGCCGGCG